>JAGWBK010000010.1 GCA_021295915.1 Dehalococcoidia bacterium | reverse complement strand
ATGACAGCGTTCTGACCGTGCAGGACGAACGCATCAAGACCGCAATCAGGGCTGGATGGGACGCCATGTCGGAGTCCTACCAGGCAGACAGTGCGATTTCTGAGTCCGATGTCCACTACGCACCATTTGCCCCCGGTGAGCGTCACTATCGTCTCTTGGGCGATTTCCGAGGGAAGAGGGTGTTGGAACTGGCGTGTGGTGGAGCGCAGAATTCAATCGCGCTCTCGTCATGGGGTGCCGATGTCGTAGCGCTGGACATTTCACCAAACCAGCTGGCCTATGCTCGAACACTTCAGGTGAAGTCAGGGCAGTCGTTCGACCTGATCACCGGTGACATGGCGGCTCCGCTGATGTTCCGTCCAGGTTCGTTCGACATCGTGCTGTCGGCATTCGGATGGGAGTTCATCCCTGATCTGGGAGCTTGCGTCGCTAATTGTGCCAATTTGCTCCGTCCCGGCGGACAGCTATTGATGGCTACAGTGCATCCACTCACGGCTTTCGACTGGGACATGGGCAGGAGTACGTTACTGGTGACAGACTACTTCAACCCGCCAGTAGAAGTATGGGAAGAGCCTGTGCCAGAAGGCCATTCACTTGGTCTGACATTCTTCAGGACCATCGAGGAACTGGTTGGCTCAGTTACCAAGGCTGGGCTTGTTTTACAAGCACTCCTAGAACCCTATCCACTCGGGCCGGATAGAGTGGCTGAGTCTCCCTACGCAGGTCGGTACTGGGCTGACCATAAGGAGCGGCTCGAGCGAGTCCCGTTTGCAGTGGTGATATCTGCACGCAAGCCGCTGGCCGGTTAGATAGAACTACCTAGCCACCGCCGACTGCACGTACGATCTCCAGTGAGTCGCCGTCTTCCAGTGTGACCGACTCGATTTCGGTTCGGGGAATGACCGTCCCGTTATGAGCGACAGCGATAGCTGTCTGGGTTATGCCGATGTCGACCAGGTAACGCTTGAGGTTGACCGGCCCTTCGGCCTCGCGAGGCTTGCCGTTTACGGTGAGTGTAATCATCTAGCCACTCGCAGGACTTGGAATTTTGGCACCAATCGCTTCCATGAGGCCGGTTGCTGCCATGCGCGGGTCTTCTGCCATTGTTATTGCTGTGATAACCGCAATGCCTGAGGCGCCAGCCTCCATCACGCCTGTGGCATTGTCAGTGTTTATTCCACCGATGCCGAGTACAGGAATTCCGACAGCCTGAGTGACCTCTCGGACCAAGTCAAGGCCGCCGACGAGGCCGTCGGGATGGGAGGCAGATTCGAACACGGTCCCGAGTACAAGGTAGTCAGCCCCCTGGCATTCCGCGTCGACAGCCCCTACTTCCGAGTGAACTGACCTACCTATGAGCATGTCGGGGCCGACGAGGCTCCGGACGCCCGCAACGTCAAGTGCCGTCTCGCCAAGTTGCACGCCGTCTGCGCCAGCGAGCATAGCTACGTCAACGCGGTCGTTGACTATCAAGAGCGCCCGTCCCTCTGTGATACGGCGTAGACGCCGGGCGAGTCTGAGCAACTCATATGGGGGCATATCCTTTTCACGGAGCTGGACCATGCTAACTCCACCCTTGATGCTGGACGCGGCAGCCGCTCCTACGTCACCCGACCCCGTGCGATTACGGTCGGTCACAAGGCAAAGCGAAGGAGTGTGGAGCGTGGGTCGCATCTTCAGGAGGCTGTGGCGGCGACTCCCTCGGCAGGGCTGGAAGGAACGCCAGTAGCCCTTCGAGCGATCCGACCGGCGTTATACGCCATCCGTCCGGCCTGCACTCCCAGCTTGAACGCCTCTCCCATGCCTGCCGGGTCCTCAGCCTGGGCGATAGCAGTATTTACCAGGACTGCGTCCGCGCCGGCTTCGAGCGCAACCGAGGCATCGGAAGGAACGGCAAGTCCGGCATCCACGACCACCGGTACGGTGGACTGCCTGATGATTATTCTGATCTCATCCAGTGTCTGCACGCCCTGGCCGGAGCCGATGGCAGAACCCAGCGGCATGACGGTGGCGCATCCGATCTCTTCGAGATGTTTTGCCAGTACAGGGTCGGCGTGGATGTAAGGGAGCACCACGAATCCCTCGTCGACGAGACGTTTGCAGGCATCGTAGGTCCCCCTGGGGTCTGGCAGAAGATACTCAGGATAGGGAATAACCTCGACTTTGACCCAGTCAGAACCCGTTACTTCGCGAGCAAGGTGGGCGGTAAAGACTGCCTCATCTGCTGTCTTGCAGCCGGCAGTGTTGGGAAGAATGGTGTACTCGTCCCAATTGAAGTAGTCGAGTATGTTCTTCTCTTCAAGGTTGTCGAGGTCCAGCCTGCGGATCGCCACGGTGATGATCTCGGCACCGGAGGCCTCAATGGACTCGACCATTTCCTCGTTGGACCTATGCCGGCCGGTTCCCACCATGAGGCGCGAATCGAACTCCTTGTCCGCAATGACCAGCTTGTCATCCATTGACTTCCTCCCACATAAACAAAACGAAACGCCGCCGGTCTGCTGCCAGCGGCGTCTGAGGTCTCACATTCAATCCCTGCGCTGGCATTACCCAGATCAGGTTATCGCGGTCGGCAGCGACTATATCAGCCCTCTCAGCCCGGTTTTCCCAAGCTCCCGCTACCTATCTGTGGCGGTCAGAATAGCCGAGTAGACAGCGAATTGTCAATCGTGAAGCGTCTCCCATCTGCTACCCGTACTTCTCTCTCAGACGGATCGCAGAAGGTACGGCGTCGTCCAGAATACGGTCGAAGGCTGAATCTCCGATTAGACCTGCCTTGCGATCTTCGATCAAGTCTCGTACCCACTGGGGACGTGGCAAACTCCCAACCACAAATGTGGGAAAGAGTGGATTAGTGAGGTTCACGGTCGCCTCCTCAAGATGTCACTGAATGGCATGGTTAGGCATCGTGGGGCAACAGTCAACCTTCGCCAGGGCGACATGAAAGAGAGGGTCACATCTACAGGACGAATCAAGTGGTACGGCGATGCCTATCTTCTCGCCTTAGGTACGTGATATTGGTTTCGGCTTAGTGATCTACATCTGTAAGCGGTATCGCACCCGCTGACTTTAGCTCCAGAGCAAGTCCCGCGACCATGAAGTAGACCTTGTCTGCCCTGGCCGCCACGAGCTGATTTACGCGTCCTAGCGCATCCCGATATCTTCTACCGAGAGGAGTTGGGGGAACGACTCCGAGTCCGACCTCGTTGCTTACGACAATCCAAGATGCGGTCGAAATATCGTAGGCGTCCAGGAGACGTTCAGCCGCGTTCACTATCGCATCCTCGGCGTCAACACGGTCCTCTATTCTCAATAGCAGGTTGCTGACCCAGACTGTCAAGCAGTCAACCAAGCAGATGTCGTGCTGATCGTCGGTTGCCAGGAGAGATGAGGCGAGGTCAACGGGTTCTTCCAGTGTCATCCAATGATGCGGTCGGCTGATCTTGTGCCGGGCAATGCGACGTTCCATGTCCTCGTCCAAGGGTTCGGCCGTAGCTACGAACAGGACGCTTTCGTACTGTCCAGCCAGCCTTTCGGCAAGATTACTCTTCCCTGAACGGGCTCCACCGAGTATTAACGTTAACTGTTTGCTCAATGGGACTCCCGGACTCTAGTCGCTTCCTGCTGGAATTACGTTGCGTAAGGCTTGGACCAATGCCTGGTTCTCGTCCATCGTCCTCACGCCTATTCGTATGTACTCAGGGAGACCGAACGAAGTGCAGTCTCTGACACACACACCATGTTGAGTTAGAAGTCTACGTCGGACTTTGGTGGCCTGCCCAACTCTTAAAAGCAGAAAGTTTGCAGCACTGGGCGGGCATTCCAGTCCCAGCGACAAAGCAGCCTTACGCAGATACTCTTTGCCCTGCTCAACGATTGCTCGCCCCATTACTACATGGTTCGGGTCTCCCAGTGCAGCGAGGCCGGCAATCTGTGCCAGCGAGTTGACGCTCCAACTGTACTGAAACTTTCCGACAAGACTCGCAACGTCTTCTGAGGCCAGGAGGTACCCAAGCCGCAATCCGGTCAGTGCGTGATCCTTAGTCATGGATCGCAGCAGGGCGACATTTCCCATCGACAAGATATCCAGCGAGTCCCAGTCATCATGCGCGAAAGGCAGATATGCCTCGTCCAACACCAATAGGCCCGAGTTACCCAGTGCTCGTGCGATGCTCCTGACTTCATCCTCGGACAAGTAGACGCCCGTAGGATTGTTCGGATTGCAGAGGAATACGACCTTCGGGCGTAGGCTGGCAATCATGTCCCTTGCTTCACCTAGATTCCACGCGAACCCTTCGCCAGAGGCAGAGACCGCCACTGTCTCCACACCCTGCAGTCGGCACGCGGCCGCATACTCGCCGAATGTCGGAGCGAATATTACTGCGCTTTCGTCAGGTCCGAGCAGCGCTCTGGCCAGGAGGTATATGAGTTCGGTCGAGCCGTTACCAGCTACTATGCGTTCGACGTCGACTCCGGAGTGCCTGCTGATGGCCCTCCTGAGCTCGATGCAGTCAGGATCAGGATATGCGGCCAGCTCGGGGCATTGAATCGCCTCCAAGACTTGAGGCGACGGGCCAAGTGGATTGATGCTGACGCTGAAGTCGATTACCTCACGGGGGTCCAGACCCAGACTCTCGAGTTCGGCCAGATTCAGGCCACCATGGACCGGTCTTTCGTGAGAGAGTGGAGTTACCATCTGCTTCAGCTCCCAAACAGGCCGCGAACCGAGAGTAGAGTAAGTGCCATCACAATCCCGAGTCCGGCCACCATGTATGCAATGCGCACTGTGGCACCGATATCTGTGGCAGAGGGGTCCTTAAGTCCATCTCCGATTCGGTAGTGACAGGTCTTCTCAAGCACTACACCCAGAACGCCTGACATTCCGCCAATCGTCCATCCTGCATTGGGGCTCTCAGTAAGGAGACGCCCCCTCCAAGCCCAAATCCATCCCCTAGTCACAGGAAGCCCATAAAGCCGCCCCGAAATCACGATTAGCACCGCACTGAACCGGGCGGGAATCAGGTTCACGAGATCGTCAAGGCGGGCTGAAGCCATACCCAGATAATCGTAACGGCCTCTATATCCAATCATGCTATCCAGCGTGTTTATGGCGCGGTATGCGAATGCCCCCGGCAGACCAAAGAGAGCGAACGCCAGCCATGGAGCAATATAGCTATCGGTAGTGTTCTCAGCTACTGACTGGATGGCGGCGGCGGCGATCAAGGGGGGAGTGAGGGAGTTTGGGTCCCGGCTGACCAGATGCCGAAGACCGAGTCTCGCCCTGTCTATGTCGTCAGCATCCATTGCGTCTCGCACAGCTGCGCCAGCTCGGGCGAGTCCGGCGACAGCAAATGTAGTGCTGAGCAACAATCCGCCGCCCAAGACGTAGGGGGCGGCACCGAGTTCTCTAAGACCGAGAGCTGCCAGCCAGGCGAGGACACCTGTAATTCCAGGCAGGATGAATGCCACGAGCGCTCCCCAGAAAAGGGCCAATACCCTACTTTGGCTGTTCCTAACAGGTCGTCCAAGCCACGAAACCGCGTTGCCAATCCAGACCACTGGGTGTACTCGCGCGGGAAGCTCGGGGAGGAGCAGATCGAGTGTAAGGGCGACCAGCAGCACTCCTACATCCAGATACCATTCGGCCGGCCATGCGCTCCACTCCATTCCACTCTTCCCTGATCACAAGTTGATCAGATTGAGGGCAGACGCGAATACGTCGGGCGAGAAGATATGGGTGAGGAGAACGGCTGAGATGAGGACGGATACTTCGGCCACTTCGATCGCGGCTCCGTACACATCCCCCGTGACGCCTCCCAATAGCTTCGAGGACCATGCCCCAACTCCCCATGCCGTCGCCCCGGCTACTGCCATGAGAACCAGACCTGCCGCCCCCAAGAAAAAAAGAGCAGACAACAATGTCACAGTCAGTGGAAGGATACGCTGCAGTGCGCTTGTCCGACCCATAAACGGCGAACCAATGCCTTCCTCCCTGACGTAGGGAAATATCTCCATCGTCAGTAGCACGGCCCACCGCGAAAGGCACGGTAGTAGGAACAGCAGCCACAGTCCACTCTTCGCAGGCAATGCCATAATCGCCGACACCTTAAGAATCAGTAGACACACCACTCCCGTCACTGCAAATGCTCCAACGTTCGGATCCCTAAGTATGTCCAGCCTTCTGGCCCGGCTGAAACCGCCCAAAAGACCATCGCAGCAGTCCATGAATCCGTCGAGGTGGAGTGCCCTCGTCAATACGACCAGCACAGCCACGAGAATGGAAGCTGACAGCAGCGGTGGGAACGGACGATGGCTTTCGTTGAAGAGTGGATACCCGGATTCCAGCGCGATCTCAGTAGCAACAAGAACTGTCCCGAGAGTCAGCCCTACCACCGGGAACCAGGCACGTGAAGACACAAACCCGGTTGCCCCAGTTCGTGGAGCGACTGGCAGAATCGTCAGGAATCCAATCGCGGAGCGCAGTCCAGTCATGGGCCTTGATCGTTCGCAGGTCCAGAATCAGGGTCCCTGTCCGATACACCCGCATCCGAAAATGTAGCCATCTCAGAGAGACACGCCGCCGCCGCATCGATGATCGGCATCGCGACCACCGCACCGGTACCTTCACCCAACCGCATGTTCAAGTCCAACAGGGGCGACAGTCCCATCCAGGACAGCAAGGCCCGGTGTCCCCTTTCGGCTGACACATGAGCCGGAATCACGTAGTCAATTACGTTAGAGGACATCTTGTGGGCGATTAGGGCAGCAGCTCCTGAGATGAAACCATCGATTACTACTGCTCGACGCATCATGGCACCGCCCAGGATTACTCCGGCCAGGACTCCAATTTCGAAGCCGCCTACCTTGGCAAGGACATCCAATCCGTCGTTCGGATCGGGAGCGTTGACGTCCAGTGCCGAACCAACCACGCCTATCTTTTGCTCGAGCTCTTCTGGTGTGCGACCTGTGCCTGCACCAGTAGTCTCCTGTGGGTGTCGACCGGTTATCGCAGACGTAATTGCGCTTGATGACGTAGTATTGCCGATGCCCATGTCACCGGTGGCGATCAAGTCGTTCCCTGCTTCTGCCAGCTCGACCGTAAGTTTGATTCCCTCAAGAACGCAGCGATCAGCCTGCTCCCTCGTCATGGCAGGTCCTCTGCTGATGTCTGCGGTGCCTCGACCAACTTTCAGGACTCTAAGCTCGAGATGGTCAGGCAGGTTGGATGACACACCTGCATCGACAATGACCTGTCGCACACCCAAGTTGCGACACATGACACTAACGGCTGCCCCTCCTGCGAGGAAGTTCATCACCATTTGAGCGGTGACCTCCTGTGGGTAGCCGGTCACGCCTCTGGAAACAACACCATGGTCCCCTGCGGCAACAACGACCACCCTGTCGCGTACTCTCGGAGTTTCCGAACCGAAGATTCCCGCCAATTGCACAGAGAGCGCTTCCAGCCGTCCCAGGCTTCCAGGAGGTTTCGTAAGGGTGGCCTGCCTGGCTTCAGCTCGTGACTTCGCATCGAGGTCCACTGGACGAATCCGCCCAATGGCCTCTGCGATCGTGATTAGTTCATCTACCATGTGTGTACCTACCTTCGCTATGTAGTAGGCCCAATCAGCCACACTTGTGGACAACCGGTCGAATCGTCAATGTTTACCTCGGTCTCGACGCCGAACACAGCCCTCAGATTGTCGACTGTGAGGACACTGGCAGGTTCACCATCGTGAACGATACTTCCGTAGGAAATCATGGAGAGCCTGTCACAGTACGTGCCTGCGAGGGAGACATCGTGTAGTGCGACGACAACGGCGACGCCCCGGTTGGAAGCTTCGGAGCGCACTGTTTCCATGATGGACAGCCTGTGCCTGAGATCTAGGCTCGCAGACGGCTCGTCAAGCAGTAAGATGGCTGCCTGCTGTGCAAGCGCGCGGGCCAGAATCACACGCTGCCTCTCCCCTCCTGAGACACGGTCAAGTTGGCGGCTTTCAAACTCGACGGTTTCGGTACGCGCCATTGCCTCACGAGCGATCTGGCGGTCCCGACGCCCCTCGAGTTCAAACCTGCCCAAGTGCGTGTATCTGCCCATTAGGACGGTTTCCAGTGCAGTGAACGGATGAATGGCGTCATGCTGAGGCATATACGAGATACGCCGGGCACGTTCGCGGGGGTTGAAGTTCGACAGGTCCTCATCGCCTAGTGAAACTGACCCGACGTCAGGCTTTACAAGACCCGCCAGTACGCGGAGCAGTGTGCTCTTCCCCGCACCGTTTGGTCCGATCAGACCCGTGACCTCACCGGGGCGAGCGGTGAATGAGACACTCTTGAGGACACGTACGCCACCCAAGTCCAAGGACACTCCGGTCGCCTCGAGCAGGTCCTGTTGTACGGCTACTGTCATCGCCTCGGAGCCTTGGAGCACCCGCAGCGGTCTCGAAGACTACGGCCAAAGTAGCGGCCGCCTGAGGGCGCAGTGGCGTCGTTCCGCCCAAGCACAGTTGCGATGCGAGCTGGAACTTCGCTCAAGTCTCTAGTGGTTTCGTTGGAGCGTAGACATGTCGCTCCTCTGTCAATATTAGGTAACATCAAAAAATCCCCGCCGCTCTTTGCGACAGGGATTGCATTGACTGATCTCGCTTAGGTTGTAGCGATGAACAGAGCCTGAGGCGCTCCCTGGGACGAAGAGCGGCCACTCAGCCCTACCCGGCAGGTCTCCTGGCTCCCGGATCGTCACCTCTCCCGCGCCTTCCCGCCCAATTACGTGTGGGCAGTGGCCTCAGCGGGGTGGCTAACCGGTTACAGTGGCGCCTCCGCAGCGGATTCTCACCGCTTTCCCTATTCGCACTCTACTCTCGAGCGCACCGGGCTGGGTTGGCCTTTCTTGGCTGCCGCGATACTAACAGTGGCCTGTTAGACTGTCAATAATGATGCAGTGTCCGGTAAGCGACGACTACACTTACCCCAGCGTGCTCAAGAGGAGAGAATTGAACCTGCCGAAATTTCCAAAGGACCGTGGCGAAAAGAGGAACGCCCTGCTTGCGCTTGTAGAAGACGTGCGGGAGACAGTGGCGGCTTCCGCTGACGAGTCAGAGCGGATCGGGACTCTCGCCCCTGCCGCCGTCGAAGTTATGCGGGACGCTGGTCTCTTCACGCTCAAGCTGCCAGGGGTCTTAGGCGGAGCGGAAGCTGACCCTGTCACACAGATCGAGGTCATAGAGGCCCTCTCGTACATCGACGCATCTGCAGGTTGGTGCCTGATGATTGGCGCAACCGCAATTGGACAGCCCGGAGCATTCACTAAAGACGAAGCTGTCGCCCAGATATTCGGTGGGGAACGAATCCCCACAGGCGCTACATCAACAGCCCTCAGAGGTGTCGCTACTCGCGTTGAAGGCGGCTACATGCTGACCGGGCGGTGGCCTTTCGCCAGCGGTGTCCGTCACGCTGAGTGGATGACCGCGGGAGCAGCCGTAGAGAATCCCAGAGATGGCGTTCCCGCACGGCTATCAATGGTCTTTCCCGTAAGTGAGGGTCACATCCACGACAACTGGCACGTAACGGGACTGGAGGGAAGCGGCAGCAACGACATCTCCGCCAGCGAGGTGTTTGTGCCCGAATCATTCACATGGGAATCGGCTACATGGATGCCAAAGCGCGGCGGGGCCATTTATCGAATGGGAAGACCGGGTTTTGTCGCAAATGAGCATTCGGGGATCGCCCTCGGAATCGCCCAGCGAGCTTTCGACGAGATCGTTGGCCTAGCCCCGAAGACTAAACGAGGAAATCCTCCAGTGTCGTCACTGGCCGATAGAGAGGCGTTTCGTGGGGACATCGCCGCATGTGACTTCCGTCTTCGCGCTGCTCGCAGTCTTGCACATGACGTGTTTGAGCGGGCCTACCAGACTGCGTCGCACGGCCATGTTCCAGACGATGCTATGCAGTCCGAAATGCGGGCGGTCTCGGCGTATGTAACACAGGTTGCAATCGAAGTCGCCACCATCGCGTTCAGATACGCGGGCGGCTCCGCAATCCATCGGAGCAACATATTGCAGCGCTGCCTCCGCAACATCAACGCCGCGGCCCAGCATTTCATGGTTAGCGACACAGCCCTCGAGAACTACGGCGCAACTCTGCTCAATGTGAGTGATATCAAGCCAATGGCTTAGTGTCCCCTCACAGTATGCCTACACGAGAGAAATCGAATGTGATGGATTTCATGCCGAATCCACTGTCCGCCAGAAAGACCAGTAGCTGTGCCCGACGACAACTCTGACCTAACCCGCACAGCGACTACTCAACGCACTGCACCCAGAATTCAAGCGTTCAGTGCGCTCAGACATCGAAACTTCCGCCTGTACTGGCTCTCTGGCATTGGCCAGTCAGCGGCGCTGGGCATGCAATTTCTCATCCTTGGTTGGCTGGCCCTAGAACTGACTGACTCAGCTGCCCAACTCGGTATTGTGATTGCCATCTATGGTGTACCGAACCTGGCAATGCTTACCGTTGGCGGCATATTCGCGGACAGGGTTGACCGGCGCTGGCTGTTGTTTGTCAGCAGGATCCTCGTGATGGCGCTAATACTCCTGGTAGCCACACTGGCGGCACTCCAGCTGATAACGATCTGGCACATCTACGGCATCGCATTGGTCCTGGGGACGGTCCAGGGCCTAAACATGCCTGCCCAGATGGCGATCGTGCCGGACTTGGTAGACGGGGAAGACATACTAAACGCGACCTCGCTGAATATGGCCGTGTTCAACACTGGGCGAATTATGGCCCCTGCGCTGGCAGGTCTGATTATTGAATACGCCGGCATGGGGTACGCCCTTTTCCTCAACGCCGCCTGCTATGGCGTGAGCTGTGTCTTCCTGGTCATGTTGCGGGACCTGGGTTCGAGCAGGCAGGCAGGCAGCACAAATGTGATGCGCGACTTAGGGGACGGCATTCGTTTCGCCGCAAACTCCCCAATTGCATTCACGATGATTGGGTTGAGCTTCGTATTTGGGTTCTTCGGGGCATCGTACGTTCAGGTGCTTCCGGCTTTTGGCAGAGAAGTGCTGAACATGAACGCTGACGGCGCCGGATTTCTTCTTACGGTTACTGGAGTTGGGTCGCTGGTGGGCAATCTTGTTATCGCGTCATTTGGCGACTTCAGGGGAAAGAACATGCTCCTGCTGGGCATGATCTTCACATTTGGGATCACCCTGCTCCTATTTGCCCTGACACCTATCTACCTTGTCTCACTGGCGTTGCTGTTCCTCACTGGAGTGGGCTTTACGGGTTTCATCTCCGTGGGAACCACTATCTTGCAGATCACAACCCCTCCCCAGCTTCGTGGTCGAATGATGAGTTTCTGGCTCAATGGCGCCGCGATGCACTACATTGGAGCCCTTCCCCTGGGGTACGTCGGAGAGAATCTGGGATGGTCTATTTCCCTCAGTGGTGGCGCCCTGGCAATGATGGGAGTTGTCCTCTGGCTTGGAGTCATCAGGTCGCCGCTTCGCAGACTCAAGGTTTAGAGGTTCAAGTCGCAAGCCAATCCTGATTGAAGTCAGCATCCTCGGATGGCCTACCACGTCTTCAGCGTCAGTAGACCCGGCGGATGTCAGTGCCAGAGGACCGCTGGACTGTCAAAACACTGGCTCTTGAGTTGTGGCCTTCTGTTTAGGATTGCAATTCTCCTGTATGCTTTCCTTCGTTTGACGAACGCTAGTTGAGGATCGGACTCACCCATGACAGAACTGAGGCCAGCGCGAGTTGTGATGATCCAGGGTACGGGATCGTCGGTTGGTAAGAGCTTTATCGTCACGGGGCTGTGCCGGCTGTTTGCCCAGGATGGGTACAGAGTCGCACCGTTCAAGGCTCAGAATATGTCGCTCAACTCGGCCGTCACTCCCGACGGATTGGAGATCGGTCGGGCCCAGGCAGTACAGGCAGATGCAGCCGGCGTTGAGCCTGAAGTCGAGATGAACCCGGTGCTTCTCAAGCCCGAAGGACATAGGACTTCCCAACTGGTTGCAATGGGGAAGATGCGTGGGAAGCTTCAGGCGATGGACTTCCTGACGCGCAAGAAGCGTCTGTGGACGGTCGTAGCAGACGCACTGGACAATCTCAGACAGCGTTACGACATTATTGTGGTCGAGGGGGCGGGCAGTCCGGCGGAGATCAACCTGCGATCTGGCGATATCGTCAACATGGCAATTGCTCTGCACGCCAATGCTCCTGTCTTTCTCGTTGGAGACATAGACAAGGGTGGTGTGTTTGCCTCGCTGTATGGCACGGTAGAGTTGGTCGCGAAACGCGAGCGGGAACTCATCAAGGGCTTCATCATCAACAAGTTCAGGGGCGACGTAGAGCTTCTGAAGCCGGGCCTGGACATGATCGAAGACCTCACCAATGTGCCTGTCGCTGGTGTGCTCCCATATCTGACCGATGTGTACGTACCTGAGGAAGATTCGCCCAGGATGGCCAGGGTGTCGGACCGGAATGTGCATTGCGGCACCATCGACATTGCGATCCTCGCCCTGCCTCACATGGCGAACTTCGACGAATTCGACCCGCTGGCGCGCCGCGATGGTGTGCGATTGAGGTATGTGAGGCGGTCGTCCGAGCTAGGTCGTCCTGACCTGGTCATCATCCCGGGATCCAAGACGACGGTGGATGACCTGACTGCGCTCAGAGAGTCTGGAGTGGAAGAGGGCGTCAGGCGTCATCTGGAGGACGATCGACCTCTCGTCGGTGTGTGCGGTGGAATGCAAATGCTGGGGGCGTCAATACACGACCCGGACGGAGTGGAGTCTGACCAACCTGTGGTGCAAGGTATGGGCATCCTGGACATCGATACACACTTCGTCAGCGACAAGACCACGACCCGGACTCAGGGCACTATCGTCGGGAATACCGGACTGCTAGAAGGGGCATCCGGACTTGACTTCGCAGGATATGAGATACACGTCGGCGTCAGCGATTCCCGCGGTGAGGCGAACCCTGTCATGAACCCCCATGACGGCGGTCCGCCGGTGGGATTCGTTGACGCCAGCGGACGCGTACTGGGCACGTACGTCCATGACCTCTTCAAGAACGACGAAGTGGTGGACAGGATTTTGAGCAACGTGGCGACCATGCGTGGCCTGGACGGCAGTTACGGGACAGATGACTTTTCCCAGGATGCTGAATACGACAGGCTCGCGAGCTATCTCCGGGAACACCTGGACGTCGGCCTCCTCTACAGCTCTATGGAGATTGGATAGGGGTTCTTCGATTGGGCAATACGCGCATCTTTGCGTTTAACGGGCTTGTAGGTGTCCTGGCAGTGGTTATCCTTGCCAGTTTCCTAGCTGTCGCTTGCGAGTCCGAGGAACAAGCTGCTGCTGTCGACACTCCCGCTTCTGCTGCGTACAGGATCGGCGTCATGGACTCGATTACAGGTGTTGGCGAGACCTATGGGAACGTGGCTGCACACGCCAAGCAGATGGCCGCCGATGAGATTAACGCAGCGAGAGGAGTCAACGGGAACAAGCTGGAACTCGTTATCGAAGACTCAAAGTGCAACGCGCAAGACGCGATTACGGCGTTCAGAAAACTGACGGATGTCGACGGTGTAAAGATCATCCTTGGCACTTCGTGCAGCGGCGCGATGCTGGGAGTCGCGCCACTCGCTGAAGAGAACAGAGTTGTCCTGTTCTCAGGCCTCGCTAGCAACCCTGACATAGCCGACGCAGGAGACTATTTATTCCGAACGCAGATCAGCGATGTCGAGGACGGTGTCAGCACCGGCAACGTTCTCTGGTCGGATGGTGTTCGTACCCTAGCCACGATCACGGAAGAGACTGACTATGCTGAGTGCGTTAGGCGGACCTCAGTCGACCGATTCACCGAACTAGGTGGAGAGATCGTGGCTGAGGAACGCTTTTCGTCCGACATCACTGACTTCAGGACGCAGTTGACGAAGTTATTCGAGTCGAGTCCTGACGCATTGCACATATCTCCCCAGTCCGAGTTCGCGGGCGGCACAATCGTAAAGCAGGCGCGAGAGATCAGCTATGAAGGCCCAATCTACGGAGAAACCGTTTCGGTTGGAGTCACTGCGCTTGAGATCGCAGGAGACGCGGCGACTGGGATGAAGGCGATAACTGCAGCGCCTGATCCGAAGAACGAGAAGGCCCAGCAAGTGCTTTCGGATTTCCGGGAACGGTACAACTACGTCACCCTGCCCTGGCATCTTGGCTCTGCCTATGACGACGTCTACATCGCGGCCGAATGCCTCAAACGGACGGGCGACGATCAAGACGCCGATGGTTTCAGGGATTGCCTGTACGAGATCACCTGGAGCGGGGCGATAGGTGATAACTACAGCTTCGACGAAAAGGGAGAAGTCGTAGGGCTCTCCCGCGCTGTGGTCGAGATCCTTCCTCCCGCCGAGAGAACGGAAGAGAACTACGGTTTCAGAGTGCTGGGGCTGGCTTCCGACTGGGCGGTAGATTCCAACTAGCATTCCTCAAAGGCTGCCGCCGCGTCCCATCTGCTGAAACACGGATGGAACAAAGTCGTCTCGCCGTTCGTCTATACTGACATCACGCCCGAAAAGGGGGTACCTTCGGATGTATAGACTTTTCCTTCTTCTAGCTGCATTGGTTGCTTTCTCAACTGTCCTGTGGGGGTTGGCCGCGTGCGGAAGTGCCGAGGAATCAGCAACTTCAGACATGGATTGGGCACGGCAGACTTCAGAATCGCTCGACGAAATGGTGGCCGAGGCACCGGCGCTGGCCCAGCAGGGTATGGCGAGCCCCCCTGGACCGCAGGGGAGTCCAGGGATGCCCGGAAACCCGGGAAACCCGGCGGCGAAGGTCCAGGCTGCTCCCGCTCAGCCTGCTGCGGCTGCGCCTCAGGCACCGGCTGCCCGTCCTGCCCCGGTGAAGGTGGAGGCTCAGATGGCCTCAGACGACGCCATATCGGAGGCCGCAGCACCTGCGCAGCTCGTAACGCAACGGCGGATAATCATCCGAGAGGTTGATATGTCGCTGGTCGTGGATGAAATCCAGACGGCCATTGACGAAATTGCGGACCTTGCCGATGGAGCCGGCGGGTGGGTGGTTGACAGCGGCAGGTGGGCTCTGCACGGAGGTAGCATCAGTATCCGGGTGCCAGCGGACGTACTCGACGACACGATCGACGAACTACGAGTTCTCGCTACTAAGGTGGAATCTGAGAACACGAGCAGCAGGGACGTGACCGACGAGTACGTGGACCTCGGATCAAGGCTGAAGAATCAGCGGGCAACACAGGAAGCTCTGCTGGGGCTTCTCGAGCGGGCCGCGACAGTGGAGGCCGCCCTGGAAGTACAGCGGGACTTGTCCAGGGTTCAGGAAGAGGTGGAACGTCTTTCAGGGCGGATCAAGTTCCTGGAGGAGTCTGCAGCATTTTCCATAATCCGTGTGAACCTCAGACTTGCCCCAGTTGAGGTCACAGTTGACAGTGGATCTGACCAGACCGTTGCAGTCCACGAATCAGTCAAGTTCAGGGCGACATTCAGCCCACCAGAAGGCATTGAGGACTACACCATCACCTGGGACTTCGGAGATGCAACAGAACCTCAGACCATCTACAGGACGGCCCCTACTCAGACGCCCGGTGAGCTTACAACCGCGACCGTAAACCACGTGTACGGCAGCACTATCGGTTCGCCATTCATCGCGCAGGTGACGATCACGGGTACGGGTGAAGGGGGAATTGTAGAGGGGAAGGACACGATTACAGTCTCTGTGTCCGAGGTACCTGTGATTGAGGTATTTGCGGGAGACTGGATGGAGGTTGAGCAGAACACCGAAGTGCCCTTCTCGGGCTCATTCACGAGGCCGCAGGGGCTGACCGATGTCAGATATGAATGGGACTTTGGTGATGGCCTGCCACCCGAAGAGGGAGAGCTTCCAGAAGGCACGACTCGAGCCTTTGCGACTCATGTGTATAGCGACTATCGCCCGCAGCCCTACATCGCCCGACTGACTATCACCGCTGAGAGCGAGGTCGGGGAAATTGAGGCGACGCGCATAGTGGAAGTTGTGGTGAGAGAACATCTCGGCTTCGTGGTCGGAGGGTATGACTTCGCCGGCAGCCTCAAAAGCGCCGTCAGAGGGCTTTCAGAGCTTGCTCAGGGAGCGTTGGTTGCACTCATCTGGCTTGTGATCTTCTCGCCGCTCTGGGCGGTCATTGGCGGAGTCTTGTGGTTAATTGTCAGGGTGTGGAGAAGGCGCAGGAGCAGAGTTGAAGTCCACACCGTTGAACAGAACGTGGGCTCGGACTCCTGATGGCAGGTGGAGACCTGATCAGGCACTTCACCGCCACGGGCTTCGTTGTACGCAAAGAGTGTACCGCACTGCACTGGCACCGCAAGGTCGAGGCGTGGCTGCCACCCGGGGGACACATCAAGGAAAACGAGGATCCTGTTCAGGCAGTACTGCGGGAGGTACTTGAGGAGACCGGAATCGAGGTTGAAGTGGTTCCTACGTCCCCTGAGTTGAATCTGAACTACCCGGAGCAGGTTCTGCCGCCGTACACGATCATGGTTGAGGACATTCACGACCCGGTGGATGGTTTTCACAAGCACATCGACATGATCTACTTCTGTCGCCCGACTACGGATTCTCCAGAATTGGCTGAGGGTTGGCGATGGGTGTCAAAGGACGAACTGGCGGACCTGCGCCCACTCGCCGACGGAAAACGGCCCCCTGAGGTGCCACCTGATGATGTCAGGCTGCTTGGTATCCGGGCCATCGAGCATGTGACCGGCTTGCCTGGCTCGTAGCTATACGGTTTATCGAGGCGTTGAATTCCTGTACACTGTGCACGCCTCGACACTAGGCAGAGCCTAGGTCGAACACGTAGAAACTCGGCCCGCGGCAGAGATTCGCGGGCGTGCTGAAAACGGGAGGAATTCATGCCGAATACTTTGACTGACAAGGTGGCCATCGTCACAGGCGCTGGCCGCGGTATCGGACGAGGGATTGCGCTTACGATGGCGGCCGAGGGCGCCAAGGTGATCGTGAACGACCTCGGCGGTGCCGTTGATGGTTCGGGGGCTTCAAGCAGCCCCGCTGACGAGGTCGTCGCCGAGATCAAGGCCAATGGCGGCGAGGCTGTCGCCAACTACGAGTCCGTAGCCACCATGGAAGGTGGAGAGGCCATCGTTCAAAGCGCGCTGGACAACTATGGACAGTTGGACATCGTCGTTACCGTCGCTGGAATCCTGCGCGACAGGATGATCTTCAACATGACCGAGGACGAGTGGGACGACGTGATTGACGTCCACCTGAAGGGGACGTTCACGGTCGTCAAATTCGCGTCTATTCTGTTCAGGCAGCAGCGCTCCGGTCGAATCATAACCTTCGCATCTGAGTCTGGCCTGTTCGGAAACACCGGGCAGGGCAATTACGCCGCTGCAAAGTCGGGCATCGCCGGATTCACCAAGGTAGTCGCGCGAGACCTCGGACGCTACGGCGTCACCGCAAACTCAATCTGCCCAAGAGCTTCTTCTCGAATGACGGCGACTGTGCCCGACGTTGCGAGGGAGATGCGTTCAGGTCGAGACGAGGGACGTGACGCCCCTACACCTCAGGGCCCGATGGACCCAGACGACATTGCGCCGTTCGTAAGCTACCTAGCGAGTGACTTCGCCGACAACGTCAATGGGCAGACGTTCCTTGTTTACGGGGGCACGATCACACTGCTTTCACTGCCAAGGCGCGTACGCACGATCTTCCAGGACGATCAGTGGACCTTGGACCAGCTTGTGGAGCTCGTACCGCAGCAGATCACGCGCGGTCTTCCGAACCCATCCCCTCCGCAACCGCCGCGGCAGTAGAGGGCGACCAAGGATAGACTCGCTGAGATTTTGACATCGCAACAAGACGGGAGACCAAGCAATGGGAAATCTACTTGAAGGCAAAGTGGCCATCGTCACCGGATCGGGGCGAGGCATCGGAGCTGGAATAGCCAAGCTCTTTGGAGCAGAGGGCGCCAAGGTGGTTGTGAACGACATCGGCGGAGCCGTTGATGGTACAGGCACTTCTGCTGCGCCCGCCGACGAAGTGGTAACTGAAATCAAGGACGCAGGCGGCGAAGCCGTGGCGAACTACGACTCAGTAGCCACCATGGAGGGCGGAGAGAACATCGTCAAGACAGCCCTCGACAGCTTCGGCAAGCTCGACATAGTCGTAACGCCAGCTGGGATCCTGAGGGACCGCATGGTGTTCAACATGACCGAACAGGAGTGGGACGACGTGATCGCCGTCCATATGAAGGGTACATTCACTGTTTCGAAGTTTGCGTGCATTCTGTTCAGACAGCAGCGAAGTGGGTGCATTATCACCTTTTCGTCCACGTCAGGATTGTACGGCAACTCCGGGCAGTCGAACTACGGTGCTGCCAAGGATGGCATTGCCGGGTTCACACGAGCCATTGCGCGGGACATGGGCCGCTACGGTGCCAGGGTAAACGGAATATCCCCAGGGGCGAATTCTCGGATGACCGCTACTGTGCCGGACTCGGCGCGAGCGATCAGGGCCTCCTCAGGCATTCAGGGCGCGTCCGGCCCCAGGGCACTCGAACTCAGGCGTGAGCCTGAAGACATCGCCCCGTTCGTGACGTGGCTCGCTTCGGACGAGGCCAAGGACGTCAACGGATACCTCTTCCACGTGACAGGCGGCGAGATCTCGCTCATGAACAACCCAGAGCCTGCACGCACTCTGCACAAGAGTGGACGCTGGTCTGTTGAAGAAATAGCGGCGATGTTCCCCGGCACGCTGGGTATGGACATGGTTAACCCGGCGCCTCGCCAGGCTCCTCGGGAGTAATCGCTACCCATTGGTGTAACTGTGGACACTCTCGAACTCAGACAGGTCGGAACGACGGACCTCAAGGTCACCTGTTTAGGACTCGGTGGCGCTCCGATGGGCGGTCTATTCACCCCCGTCGGCGCACAGGCCGCAGTCGACTCAGTCAGACGTGGTTATGAGCTAGGCATCCGTTTCTTCGATACGGCGCCTCTGTATGGTCGCGGCAAGAGCGAGCGATTCTATGGAGAGGGCCTGGTTGGATTCGATCGAGACAGCTATGTGCTGTCCTCGAAAGTTGGTAGAGTGCTCGATCCCAACGACGAGGCTACAGGCGAGGACGACATCTACGTCGAGGTTCCTCCGTACGATGTAGTCTTTGACTTCAGCAGGGACGGCGTTTTGCGCTCCGTTGAGGAAAGCCTTAACCGTCTTGGGCTTGAACGACTTGATATTGCGCTGTTACACGATCCAGACGACCACTGGGAACAGGCTATTGGCGAGGCGTTTCCGGCGCTCGCGGAGCTACGCTCCCAGGGTGTCGTTGGGGCAATCGGCGCTGGTATGAACCAGTGGGAGATGCCTGCGCGGTTTGCACGCGAAGGCGATTTCGACTGCTTCCTGCTCGCCGGGAGGTACACTCTGCTGGACCACTCCGGGTTGGACGAGTTCCTGCCCTTGTGCGAGTCGAAGCAGATCAGTGTGATCCTTGGCGGCCCATACAACAGTGGGGTGCTGGCATCTGAGCTGGGGCCGGATACGACGTATTTCTACCAGCGGACGCCGCCGGAAGTGCTGGAAACTGCAAGGCAGATCAAGGCTGTATGCGACAGCCATGGCGTCCCGCTAAAGGCGGCGGCTCTCCAGTTTGGGCTTGCTCATCCCGCAATAGCCGCGACGATTCCTGGCCCTCGAACACCCGCTGAGGTTGAAGAGAACGTTGAGATGGCGGGGTTCGAGATCCCAGCATCTCTCTGGTCAGACCTCAAGTCTGAAGGCCTGATTCCATCGGAGGCACCGACACCGTCATTGACGTGATACGGAGCAGCACTTGAAGTCGTTCGCAATGACACTGGATCTTCGCGACGATCCCGACGTTAACGCCGAGTACAAGCGGTACCATCGGGAGGTGTGGCCCGAGGTGATCGAGGGACTGAGGTCGGTCGGCATCCTGAAGATGAAGATCTTCCTCAAGGGCACGCGGATGTTCATGTACATCGAGACAGAGGACAAGTTCGAACCCTCCAGAGACTTCCAAGCGTACACGGACGCTTCTCCCAGAGCGCGCGAGTGGGACGAGTTGATGCGCGGATTCCAGGTGCAGGTGGAGGGTGCTGCCAAAGGCGAATGGTGGGCATCCATGGAAGAAGCGTTCGACATCGACTGGTTCTAGTCTCGCGATCGACGTCGGACAGACCATACGTCGAACATGTAAGAGAGCAGTTCGCTACGGACAGATTGATGTTTGGAAGCGACTGGCCGGTCTGTCTCCAGGCTTCTTCACATCAACGAATGTTTGATGCAACAATACGGGCCATTGGTCCTTTTACCATCAAAGAGCGAAGCAATTTCCTTGGCGGCAACGCCACGCGATTCTACAGGCTCTAGGGAGAAAGAATATGCCGACAGTCGATGCTGACCGATTGACAACCATAGCGGCCGAACTGCTCAAGGGCAGCGGGGCGAGTGAAGAGGAAGCCGAGATCATATCCCGCCACTCGGTCGGCGCGAACCTTGCGGGTCACGACTCTCATGGGATTATCCAGATACCAACGTACATCGACAGGGTCAAGAGAGGGCATATAGTCCCCGGAGCGGACTTCGATATCCTCAAGGACACCCCAACCACAACCGTGGTCGATGGCCACTGGGGATTCGGGTACTTCGTGTCAGAGCGCCTCATGGAGATGACTATCGAAAAGGCGCGACAGGGTGGTGTGGCAGCCGCGACGGTATTCAGGCAAAGCCACGTCGGACGAGTTGCAGACTACCCAATCATGGCTGCAAAGCAGGGCATGATCGGAATGATGACGGCCGACTCCGGGCGCTCATCGAAGTCGGTCGTACCGTTCGGCGGGAGAGAGCCACGTCTCGGCACCAACCCGATCTGCATTGCGATGCCATCGAATCTCGAAGGCACTATGTTCATCGACATGGCGACCAGCGCTGTCGCGGCCGGCAAGCTCGGAGTGGCCGTTGCCAGAGGGTCGTCTGTGCCGGAGGGTTGGCTCCTCAACAAAGACGGTAACCCATCAACCGATCCCAACGACCTACGCAACGGTGGAGCTGTGCTGCCACTGGGCGGACCAGAAGGTCACAAGGGTTACGGGCTGTCCGTGATGGTGGAGATCCTGTCGGGAATCCTTACGGGGCTCGGCTTCGGGCACGACCCGTCAGGTCGTCACAACGATGGATGCTTCATGGCCGTATTCGACGTCGGGGCGTTCAGGGACACCGAGGAGTTCAAGGCCGAGGTAACTGAGTTTGCGCGTTACCTGAAGAGCTCTGAGCCGGCAGCCGGTTTCACAGAGGTCTTCTATCCCGGTGAACTCGAGCACAAACGCGAACAGCAACTCCTTGCTGAAGGCATTTTCGTAGAGGATGCGACCTGGGAACGCCTGCGAGACCTGGCGAATGAATACGGCGTGGCTGAACAATTGGGGCTGAGCTAGTAATCTAGCTGTATCCAATCGCTCCACTGTCGACTACCTCATCACGCCGAATTTCATACTTCACTACCTTGTCGATGTCGACGTAGAGCTCGACTCGTATGGCCTTCGGCTATCATCAAAGTTAAGCACGTCCTTTGTGTGAGTTTTTCGGAGGATTAAACGATGACGGAGACAGAAGGCACGGATGAAACTGTGAGCCCGATGTCTGCTGATTCACTGGATGGAATCAGCCTGGAGGCTCAGGAACGTCTGGCGACGCTTCTAGAAGACTTCGAGGTCAAGAGCCAGACGGCGATGGGGTATCCGGTCAATCTTGACTATGACTACTCAGACCTGTTGCCTTTCCTCAAGTACTCTGCCAACAACGTGGGCGACCCTTTTCACGACAGCAACTTCGCCAGCAACACTCATGAGATCGAGCGGGAAGTTGTCGGTACCTTCGCCGATATGATGCGGCTTCCTCGCGACGATGCCTGGGGCTACGTTACTTCCGGTGGCACTGAGGGAAACATGTACGGCCTGTACATGGGGCGCGAGACCTATCCCGACGGCGTAGTGTACTTCTCCCAGGATACGCACTACAGCGTGGTGAAGATCCTGCGACTCTTGAAGGCTCGCAACATCATGATCAAGAGCCAGCCGAACGGGCAAATAGACTACGCCGACCTTTACGAAACAGTCAGGATAAATCGGGATGTCCCCGTCATAATGATGGCCAACATTGGAACGACCATGAAGGGCGCGATAGACGACGTAGACAAGGTGAGAGACATACTGGACGACCTGGCAGTGTCCAACTCCTACATCCACGCGGATCCTGCGCTCAGCGGTATGATCCTGCCGTTCGTAGAAGAACCTCAGCCATACGGCTTCGACAGGGGCTTCGATAGCGTCGCCGTCAGCGGCCACAAGATGATCGGATCTCCCCTGCCTTGCGGCGTCGCACTTACACGCAAGGAATACGTGTCTCGTATCGCAAGGTCGATAGAATACGTGGGGGTCCTGGATACGACTCTCACAGGATCGCGGAGTGCGTTCGCTCCATTGTTGATCTGGTACGCATTCCAACGCCACGGTCTGTATGGCTTCAAGGAGATTGTCACGAACAGTCTCCAGCAAGCCGAGTATGCGGTGCAGAGATTCAATGAGGTTGGCATCCCCGCGTGGAGGAACAAGAACTCGGTGACTGTCGTTTTCCCTCGGCCATCCGCAGAGGTGATCCGGAAATGGCAGATCGCGCCCTACGAGGACATAGCGCACATCATCACGATGCCCAATGTCACTCGTGAATCGATAGACGCGCTGTTTGATGAAGTGCTTAACAGCTAGACAACTGGAGGAATCAGGTTGGACCGAATAATTATCATGGCGAAAAGCGAGGTCGGAGTGATCGCAGACATAACTGCGGCACTGGCCGACGCTAGCGTAAACATCCTGACAATCAACACCGAGAACACGGGCGAGACCGGCCTTGTCATCATGACTACAGAGGATAACGACGCCGCACTCAGCGCCCTCACGGCCGCAGGCTTCCGTGCCGTGATAGACGACATACTCGTTGTCCGACTAAGGGACGAGCCCGGAGCTCTGGCCAAAATAGCTGAAAGGTTCAAGAACGCCGGCGTGAACATCCAGAGCCTGCACATCCTGGACAGGCACGGGGATTATGCTACGGTCGCACTCTCAGCCGATGATCGCGAGGCGGCAGAAGCCTTGGTTGGCAAAGAAGCGCTGGTCTAGCAGCGCAGAACTCTGCCGATCAGGCGATGTTGACCTCGCCGCTGGTGTCCCTGAGCCACGTGGGCCGAATAATTAGCTCAGGTATCGCCGCTCGCTGAGGAAGGCGCGCAATCAGCGTAATCGCCTCCGCGGTGTCCTCTGCCGTGACCATCGAGGAGCGGGCATCGGAGTCTGGAACGACCGGACGGCCGTCCAGAATCGGCGTATCCACCTCTCCCGGAATGACAACACTGGCACGGATGCCCGTGTTACGGTACTCGGCATTTATGAAGGCGGTGAAGTTGATAACGGCAGCCTTGGCTGCGCTGTAGCTCATACCCGCCAGGGGGCTTGCGCTTACTCCAGCCATCGAAGAGACATTTATGATCGTTCCCTCACCGGCGTCGACCATGGAAGGCACGACGGCCTGAGTGCAGAATACCGATCCAACGAGATTGCTGTCGTACACGCTTCGAAGATCGTCCGGGGTTGTTGTCAGAAGCATCCTGCGCGGCGAGCTATGGCCTGCGTTGTTGACTAGCACGTCCACCTTGCCATATTTGCCGAGGACCTCGTTGACCATCGACGCCACGGCGTCATTGTCGCCGACATCAACTCCGTAGGCTTCGGCTACACCACCAGCCGCTGCTATCTCGTCTCGGACAGCCTCGACCTTAGACGCGGTGCGTCCGACCGCAACCACGACTGCGCCTTCCTCGGCCATCATGAGTCCGGTGGCCCGGCCGATCCCGCTACCACCACCTGTGATGATGCAAACGTTGTCGTTCAATCCCATTCCGTTGTCCTCCTGTAACTTCAAATGCGCACCTATGGTAGCAGGGTCAAGCCCAGCAGCCCCAGTGACACTACGAACAGTCCACCGAACTGTATAGGGCTTAGGCGCTCTTTGAACAGGACGATCCCTCCGATGATCGGGATCACCGGGTAGGCCGTGGACGCAGCAGCAACAATCGAGACGATTCCGATTTCAGATCCACGTGTGAATGCCAGAAGCGAGAGCGTTTCAAGTGCTGCCACCACAATGATTGCTGCTGCAAGCTTCCTGTTCAGCCCGACCCACGGCTGTTCCCGTCTGATGACCACGACCGGTATCAGAATACATACCATAAACACCCTCGTGAGGAAGACGGGAGCGAACCATCCCATCTCCTTCGAGACCGCGGCAATGGCGAACTGCCAGAAGCCGGCTGCAATGCTGACCCCGATTGCGAGGCCGACGCCAAGCCCGACTACCTTCCGACCAGACCTCAGCGCCGGGACGTCAACGGATGCCATCACCACCCCGAAGACAACCGCTACAATTGCCGCGATCTGCCACTCGCTGATTCTTTCTCCGAGGAATATCACAGCCAGCACAACGACTACGGGGCTGTGAGCAGCCACTATTGGCCCCACAAGTGCGATAGGGCCAAGCTGAAGGGCTTTGTAGAATCCCAGGTAGAAGAACACGACGAGTACGGTGAGCCCAGCCATCAGAAGGAGATCGTTCGCGCTGATGGACTCAAGCTGACTCGTGAACAGAGCGAACACGAGCATCCCCACGACTCCGAACGCCTGCAGCAGGAAGACCGTGCGCAGTACCCCCAGCGTGCGGGTCAGCCCAGCAGATATGACGTCGGCGACACCGATGCCTGTGGCAAAGGCGAGCCCAAATAGGACGCTCGGAAGGACCATCTACGTCGCTCCCAGCATTTGCCGGGCATGGATAGTGGCAGTACTCAACCGACCAGTGCGATCCCTATCAACGACCCAACCCCATAGGTGACTGCGGCGGCGGCTCCTCCCGCTATGAGCATTCGCATACCGCCCCAGGCGATGTTCCGTCCCGAACCGGCCGCCACTAGCGCGCCGACAATCAGGAGAGCGACAGCGCTCAGCAACGTACTCAAAGGAAGCGTCATCGACCCGAGTTCCAATAGGTAAGGAACAATCGGAATGATCGCCCCGATGGAGAATGCCACGAACGAGCTCGCAGCGGCACCAGTCGGAGACCCGAGCGAATTGGGGTCGAGTCCCAATTCCTCGCGGGCCATAGTCTCGAGGGCCACGTCAGGGTCGGCCTTGATACGACGAGCCACGACCAGGGCTTCATCCTGAGTCAGTCCCTTGGACCGATAGATGTCAACAAGAGCGCGTTCGTGCCTGGTAGGAGCATCTTGAAAGGCCGCAAAGGCTCTCCGGATGAGATTCCTGTAGACGTCGGCCTGGCTGCTTACTGATATCCACTCGCCGGCTGCCATCGAGAACGCTCCCGCGAGCAGCCCCGCGATACCGGCGAGGAGTACGATCGTTGGGTCGCCGGACCCGCCAGCAACGCCCATTACGAGGCTGAAGTTGGATACGAGACCGTCGTTGGCGCCTAGAACTGCTGCCCTGAGGTTACCTCCTCCCAGAAGGCCTCCGTCCAGAATCGCAGAACCCCAGCCTCCTTCTGAATCAGGCATCCTTTATTGGACCAATTCAGGCGCCGGACTGCAGACGACTTCGGATATCCTTCAGCCTGTCTACATTGTCCTTGTCCGGCCCCTTCTTGTCAGGGCCAGGAACTTCGAGGATGAACGGCACGTCGCTGAACGCCTCATGGCCCATGATGACCTCGAAGCCTTCGATGCCTATGTGTCCTTCGCCGATGTTATCGTGCCGGTCCACTCCAGAACCCATCTCCACTTTGGCGTCGTTGGCGTGAACAACCACCAGTCGATCGAGACCGATGCAGTTGTCGAACTCTTCCATGGCGGCATCAATCACGTCGGGGTTGGCTATGTCGTAGCCTGCGGCGAAGCAGTGCTCAGTATCCAGGCACACCTTGAAGCGATCGCTCCCAACTGCCGAGATCATCTCGCCCAGTTCTTCGAACGAGGCTCCCAAGTGCGCTCCCATGCCGGCGCTGTTTTCCACCAGAAGGAGTGGGCCGGGTGGGCTAGCCTCCAGCACTTCAGTCAGTGCTGAGGCGGCTGCCCCGATTACAGCGTCGAATCCCCTACCCTTGTGACTGCCAGCATGAAATACGACGCCTGTGGCGCCAATCTCGGCCGCCACCTCCATATTTCTGATCAGGCATTCTACTGACTTCTCAATTAATTCCGGCGTGCCTGCTATGTTGACCAGATAGCTGCCGTGGATAAAGACTGGGGCAATCCCGGTTTCGCCTGAGGCTTCGTGGAACTGCTGCACGACTTCCGGCTTGAGGTCTCGAAACTTCCATGCCCTTGGGGAGGACGCGAAGATCTGAATGGTCTCTGCACCCATTTCATCGGCGCGACCGAAAGCGGTGTGCAGTCCTCCCGCAGTTGAAACGTGCGCTCCTATCTTCAATGCTCAGACTCCTAATGTGCGTAACCTATCCATAACTATCAATCTGATGGGTTAGGTTCCTGGTTTTCTCAGTACGTAAATGATGAAGTTGGGAGCACGGTACTCGTCGTCAAAACCAGGATTCTCGGCGAGTTGCTCCTCAGAGGGAACTGGTTCGTCCAGTTGTTCCAGAACGAAGCCAGCTTCCAGAAAAGCTGACATGTAGCTGGACAATGTACGATGCATGTTGATGAAGTTCTTCCCCCACCAGTCGAATTCCCGAGGCCCCTCGTCGGTGTAATTGTCGAGGGCGTAAAAGAGCTTACGTCCTCCCTGGATTATCCATCCGTAAGGCACTGAGGTCCGCATGGGATGGACGTTGCAGATAACGAGTTTGCCCCCCGGTTTGAGTACCCGGTTTGCAGCCTCAATGGCCGCCTTATAGTCCAACAGATCAACAAGAACTATGTATAGAACAGCAAGATCGTAGCTGTTCGATGCAATGCCTTCTAGGTTCTCAGCGTCGCCTAGAACGTAGGTGTCATTGCCGACGGCGAGGCTCCTGGCCCTTTCGATGAACGGTTCAGTGAGGTCGACTCCGGTTACACTCGCACCGAGTCCGGCCAGCAGCCGTGAGAAGCGGCCCTCACCGCAACCTATGTCAACCACGCGCGCGTTGGATAAATCTCCCAGTGCCTTCAGCATCCATGAGTCCAGCATCCCTGTGCGCACGGACTGGTCTTGCTGGATCCAGTCCTCAGCAGCGTCAGTCCACTGGGTATTCAGTCTGTGCTCCAAGTCCAACCGGTGAATTCCTAACTTCTGAAAGCGGGCATAACTTCGGAGGCAAACAGTTGGAGCTGTTCCATGAACTCAGCGCGTGGCATCCCCTCTGCCCAGTGCAGGATGACGTGCTCCAGCCCGGGGTACTTGTTCTCCAAGTCCCGTAGGAAGCCGACGAAGTCTTCTGGAGGGCCACATATCCATGCCTTCTGTTCCACGCCATCTTCTATGAACGGAGTGCGAGCCGGAGCGCCTGGAGTTCCCCAGACCCTGCCGTGTTCGTCCGCGTAGCGAACGAATCCGAATGGCGCGAACCACTTATAGCGTTCGTCGTGATAGGGCCTGAGCTTGTTCATTGCCTCTTCCTGATTATCGGCAATGTAGAAGCCAAACTCGAGAGCAAGATTCTCTCCAAGCTCGAGTTCCCGGCCATGCCTAGCATTGGCGTCCTGGTACTGCTCGAAGATGCCCTTTACGAGGGTCTCACCGGTTAGTCCGACGACTCCATTGATTCTGTTCCTGGCGATGAAATCGATAGTCCGCCCGCTGACTATCGGCTGCCACATCTCGACAGGCAGGTGCTTTGGCCGAGGAACCAGAGTCACGTCCTTGAGATCGTAGCCTCGATATTCGACCTCTGGCGGGATAGTGAAGTGCTCACCCTGATGCGTGAATGAATCCTCGTTGAACGCCTTGAACAGCACTTCCATCTGTTCTTCAAAGTAGGCGCGGTTTGCGTCGTTGTCGATGACAGGAGCCCCGAAAGTCTCTACCTCACGGCTGTGATAGCCGCGGCCAACGCCGAATACGATTCGCCCGTCGGTCAGTATGTCCGCCATCGCATAGTCCTCAGCCAGCCTCAGCGGATGCCACATCGGCACGATGTTGAAGGCGCAGCCGAATTTGAGCGTCCTGGTGCGCGAGGCGAGATGTGTGCCCAGCAGGATGATGTTTGGGATACACTCGTAGCCTTCGCGCTGAAAGTGGTGTTCCGCCATCCACAGGGTGTGAAATCCAAGGTCGTCCATCAACCCTGCAACCTGCGAGGCCGTATCCAGGCTCTCCATTAGCCTGTCGTTCGTATAGCGTCGCTGGTCGGCAGGAGTGCCGTCTGCTCCGACGTCCTCCAGGTCGATGTTTCCGACATAGAGCACTGAGAAGTTCTTAATCAAGCGGTGTCCCTCCTGAGCTGTCCCGTGAGCAACTGCCCAGGAGACATTGTCGTCTAACCGCTCGCGGCGCGGCAAGCCTGAATCCGGGTCTGGACTGCGCGTTTAGTACAAGAGTGATACAATGCCGCCAAATAGGATGTGCCTCGCGGGGCGGTCCAGATGGTAAGCACAATTGGAGGCGGAAAATGACAGACCAAGTCAAAGTGGATGTGTGGTACGACTACGCTTGACCGTGGGTCTACAATGCAGCCGTGTGGCTGGATCAGGTCAAGCAGGAGTACGGAGACAATCTGCAGATCAACTGGCGGCACTTCTCGCTAGAGCAGATCAACAGCAGGAATGACGCAGACTGGAAGGTCTGGGAACAGATGGATGTTCGAGAAGCACGGGCACTCTTGGCCTCGGTTGCTGGAGAGGCAGCCAAGAGGCAGGGTAACCCCGAGGCTTTTGATAAATTCCATCTCGCCCTGCTGACTGCCAGGCACGCAGGCGACCGAATGCCGCTAAATGAGGACGAGCCGCTGATCGCCTTGGCTGAGCATGCTGGTCTTGACGTCGAGCAGTTCAAGAAGGACCTCGACGATCCCGACGTGCTTGCAACAGTGGCGGCAGACCACGAGGAAGCCACCACGCAGGAGAACGCCATCTTCGGTACGCCGACGTTCCTGTTCGAGAACGGACACACCGCCTACATGAAGACGTTCATTCCGCCTGAAGGCGAGGCAGTGGAGGTCTTCGATAGCTTCGTGTCGTTGTTCGGAGGCAGGACGTATATCGGTGAGATCAAGAGCCCTCAGCCACCCTGGCCGAAGGGCGCAGTAGACTAGGTTAAACACAAAGGGTGCGGTCAGATGGCCGGACCCTTTACTCTCATCACATAGTCAGCACGAGCTTGCCGAAGAAGTTCAGGCCTTCCATAGCTTCGTGAGCCCTGGCGGCCTCTTCCAGCGGGAATGTCTGGTGGATGATTCCGCGTATCGTCCCCCTGCCAGCCATCTGAACGATCTGACGCATGTCTTCTTTGCGTCCCATGAACACACCGAAAACCGTCTGGTATCGGGTGAACATCGCCCCCATTTGGAGCTCCGCTCGGTATCCGGTCGTCACACCGCAGATGCCATAACGTCCACCCATGGCCAGTGAACGGGTTGCAGCGGGCCAGAACTCTGCTCCCACATGGTCCAGAACTACGTCGACGCCACGCCCTCCGGTAATCTCACGCACACGCTCGGCAATGTCCTCATTCGAGTAGTTGATGACGTGATCGGCTCCCAATTCCGACGCCTGGGCCGCCTTCTCTTCGGTGCTGGTGGTAGTGACGACCGTGGCCCCAATCACGTTCTTCGCAACCTGGATTCCGGCAGTTCCTACGCCCGCCGATGCTGAGAGAATTAGCGCAGTCTCCCACGACTTCAGAGCGCCTCTACGCACGAGTATGGACCAGCAGGGCAGGTAGACAGTGGGGAGTGTGGCTGCCTCCTTGAAGGAGATTCCGTCGGGAATGGGCACGGCACTGGTAGCAGGGACGGCCACATATTCGGCGTAGCTTCCCCTGCGAGACGAACCCAGCATGCCGGAGTTTTCGCAAAACTCATCCTCTCCAGAGGAGCACCACCGGCACTGATTGCAGGTCATGCGAGGATTGACCAGGACCCTCTGCCCGATTTCTCTGCCTCGTACCTGGCTGCCAATTTCAGCAATTTCTCCGGCGGCATCGCCGCCGAGAATGTGTGGGCTGTCGAAGTTACGAATGCGAGTTCCCCGGACCCCGGCTCTGGTGTAGACATCGAGCCGGTTAAGCGATGCGGCATGGACTCGCACCTTGACTTCATTTGGTCCGATCTCAGGCTCAGGCATGTCGCCATACTGGAGGACATCAGTGTCCCCGTGCTCGGTCATGTAGACAGCTTTCATATCTCCTCCAGAAATTAGCTGTTGGCAGTTAGGGGTCGGATGTCGTCTGTGAACCGGGTGAGCTGATCAAATGTCTCATCCAGATTGGCCCCCTGGAATCCGAGCATGAGGTGATTGACTCCGAGTTCTTCCAGGGCATCAATGTCGGCCGCGATCTGGGTAGGGGAGCCAGTCAAGATACGGCGCTCGCCATCGGCGGTCTGCTCCTGGGTGTCGTCGTACCAGTTGACGCTATAGGCGAAGTCCAGTTCCAAGGGATCGCGCCCTGCCCGCTCGGCATTACGGAGGACTCGCGCCTTGTAGTCTGCGAACTGCTCCAGGGTGCCGACAGGGAAATTCGGGTTGCTGCAAATGGGGTACCAGGCATCCCCAAGCTGACCGGCGCGACGCAGCGCAGGCGGGCTCTCGCCGCCGATCCAGAGAGGGGGATGTGGCTGCTGGACGGGCTTAGGGGCGAATGCGATGTTGGAGAAGCTTGCGTAGTCGCCTTCGTATGACGGATCGTCACTGGTCCAGAGCTCCTTGAAGATTCTCAGGTACTCGTTACCCACCGCCCCGCGCTCAGCGTATGGAGGTGCACCAATAGCGTCGAACTCTTCCTCCATCCACCCAACTCCGCAGCCGACTATCAGCCGGCCCTCGGAAAGTACGTCGATTGTCGCAAGCATCTTGGCCGTGAGTACGGGACTGCGATGTGGCAGAACCATCACGGAGGTCAGTAGCTTGATCCTGGAGGTCAATCCTGCGAGATATGCGACAGTCGTGAGCTGCTCCATGTACTCGCCGGACTGAGAGCTTGTGAACTCTCCAGTCTCGCTGTATGGGTAGATCGAATCAATGTCGTTGGGTACGACGATGTGGTCGCTGACAGTGATTATGTCAAAGCCCAGATCCTCTCCCTTCTGGGCGAGAGCTACTATGTTCTCAAGAGAGGCTAAGGGGCCGCGGCTGGGAACGCCGAATCCGAAATCCATGGTGGTCCTCCGACTTCTGGTCTGGGCAGGTACTAACTGGCTGGATGCTACCAGTTGGTAGCAGTTAGTGACCAGTCTGATGTCCCAGGTGAAAGAGTCTACTCGGGAGCCGGACCTGCGATGAATTCATTCAAGGCCTGGTAGTAGGCTCTGCCGCCTCGTTTGTAGACGTCGTTGTGCATAGCTCCCCAAACAGCGTACAGACGCTTTGGTTCGCTTGCAGCCTCGTATAGTTCATGGGCCATTCCAAATGGGACGATTCCGTCCTGTTCCCCGTGGACTATCATTACAGGCGATTTTATGAGGCCCATCTTGGACAGGGTGTCGTACCTTGCGTCCATTAGGGGAGTGAGTGCGTACACGAGCCAGTCGGGATGTGTTGCCTTTGCCATTCCCATGACCGAAGTAAACCCGGATTCTAGTATCACGCATCTGACGGGGTGCCGTGTGGCCATCTCCGACGCCACGCCAACTCCGAGTGAGCGTCCGAAGAGCACGATATCCTGCTCGGGATCGAGCCCGATTTCCGAAGTTAGGTACTCGAGGGCGGCCTCTGCATCGAGGTAGAGTCCCCTCTCCGACGGACTGCCCTGGCTTAGCCCGTAACCCCTGTAGTCGATGATCATCACACTTAGGCCAGTAAACCGATTGAGGACTGCGATGTTGTCCACCCTATTGCCGATGTTCCCGGCGTTTCCATGCAGCCACAGCAGTGTCGTTCTGGACTCACCCGGCACGTGCCAGCCGTGAATTCGGACGCCATCACTTGTTGTCAGGTAGACATCGCTGTACTCGAGGCCGACTTCGGCAGGGGTTGCCGAGATGGCGCGCTCGGGGAAGTACACCATGATTCGGTCGAGGATGGACATCTGGCGCACCAGGACTCCAAGTGCCGCCCCGACTGTCACGATCAAGGCGAGCCGGAGCAGTGTCTTCGTTCGCATCTATGCTAAAGCCTAGCGCCTCAGCGTTGCTACCGCAGCGGCAAGGAGCGCCAATGAGAAGACGGCAAGAGCGACCAGATTTCCCCACAGCGCAGCAAGGTCAGTCCCGCGCAGCATGATCTCGCGCAGTGCCTCGACAGCGTAGGTAAGGGGCAGCACAAGAGACAGCCACTCGAAGAGCTGCGGCATCTGGTCGACAGGGATGATGACGCCGGACAGGAAAATCTGGGGCGCGAGAACTATCGGGATGAACTGGACGACCTGGAATTCGTTGCTGGCAAAGCTGGATATGAAGATGCCCAAACTGACGGCAACGGTCACTACAAGGAATAGGACGACTCCGATCTCCCACAGGCTGCCGCTGTAGTCTATTCGTAGTGCGAAGACCGTGAACGTGAATATTACGATGGTCTGCACAATGGCGAAGATCAGGAAGCCCAGCATGTATCCGAGCATGATGTCGAAGCTGCCGACCAGGGTGGTCTGGAGGCGTTCGAGTGTTCCCTGTGCCCGTTCTCTCAGGAATCCAACGCCGGTCAGTATGAACGTAAAGAAGAGAGCGAAGACGGCAAGCAGTCCGGGGGCAACACGGTCGAGTATAGTTCGCTGGTCGTACAGGCTGAAGCCGACCAGGGACATAACGATAAGCGGTCCGATTATCAGCAGTCCGATTGAGCGTCTGTCACGCAGGATCTGGCGGATGATCCGTTCGGTTATGGCAAGGACGCGGTCGGTGGACATCAGTCGTCCGACATCCGAAGGAAGTGTATGAACGCATCCTCCAGGGAATCATCTGGCCGTCCGCTTGCCGCCCTCAGTGCCGAAGGCGTATCAAGAGCGATGACTCTACCGTCTCTGAGAAACGCGAGGCGGTCGCAGTGTGCAGCATCGTCCATCGTATGGCTGGATATGATTATCGTGGTGCCTGACTCAGCCATTCTTCTGAAGTGTTCCCAGAACATAACCCTGAGGTCTGGATCTAGCCCAACGGTTGGTTCGTCCAGAAGCAGCAACGACGGCCTGTGGACCAAAGTGATTGCCAGGCTGACGCGCTGGCGCATGCCGCCGCTGAGTTTCAGGACTGGCTCTCCAATCTGGGAAGTGAGGCCCACAAGTTCTATCGCGTCCGCCACGGACTGTGCACGGGAGCCGCGGTCCGACATGCCATACATACGTGCGAAGAAGTCGACGTTTTCCCTTACTGAGAGCTCCTGGTAGAGCGCGTTGAGCTGGGGCATGTAACCGACTTGGCCTGCCTGCTGGGGAGAGGGAGACTCACCATAGACTTCGAGTGTGCCGCCGTCTCGACTGAGAAGGCCGACCATTATTCGCATGAGGGTTGTCTTGCCAGAGCCATTGGCGCCAAGCACGCCAAAGATCTCACCCTCCTTCACTGACAGTGACAGGCCGTTTAAGACCTGGTTCGTGCCGTAGCTGAAGGAGAGTTCATTTACTTCGACAACGGGAGAGGCCTGCATGGCCGGACTCTAGCACGTCCTGTGTGGCTGGACAACTGATATAATCGGCCCCAGCCGTCTTACTGGAGGTGAACGGAATGAGGCTTGAGAACAGGGTCGCGCTTATCACTGGTGCCGCTCATGGTGTGAAGGGCGAGCTCATGGGCTTCGGCGGCGCGTCGGCGTGGCTGTTCGCCGAAGAGGGCGCCAAGGTCATGCTGACTGACATCGACGTAGAGTCTGGGGAACGAACTGTCGCCCAACTGCGCGATGCCGGTCACGACGTGATGTTCAGACGCCTTGACGTCACTGACGAGAGCGAGTGGCAGGAGGCAATAGAGGCGACCGTCTCTGCCTATGGCAGCCTCAATATCCTCGTAAACAATGCCGGGACGGGTGGCCGTCCAACTGTGGAAGAGACCACTGAGGAAATATGGCAGGGACAGATGGACGTTCACGGCAAGGGCGTCTTCCTGGGCACCAAGCACGCTATTCCTCACATGCGGGCCGCGGGTGGGGGATCGATCATCAACATCTCATCCATCTACGGCATCGTCGGCAGCATTGGGTCCACGGCGTACCACGCAGCTAAGGGAGCATCCCGTATCTTCACCAAGTCGGCCGCGATTCAGCTTGCCAGGGACGGGATCAGGGTGAACTCGGTCCATCCGGGATTCATGCTAACCCCGATGACGCGACCGGGTGCAGAAGAAGAGGGGCGGCTTAACTTCATGCTAGAGCGCATCCCGATGGGCAGGATGGGTGACGCAATGGAGATCGCACGGGGTATCCTCTTCCTGGCATCGGATGAGTCGTCATACATGACGGGTTCCGAGTTGGTCATAGACGGAGGCATGACGGCGCAGTAGCGTTGGTCACCGACTTCCACACCCACATCGTTCCACCGTGGCTGATACATGAGCGTCAGCCATGGACGAACCGGGACGCCACATTTCGCGAGTTATTCTCAGATCCCAGGGCGAGATTGGCGACTGCTGAAGACCTGATCGCGGCGATGGACGAGGACGGCGTCGACCGGTCTGTGGTCATGGGGTACGGATGGACTGACATCGACCTTGCTCGCCGGTGCAACGACTACATTGCTGAGGCCGTAAGATCGCACCCTACCCGCCTCATCGGGTTTGGATCGGTCAACCCATACTGGGGAGTCAATGCAGCACGTGAGTTGGAACGCTGCGCTCTACTGGGACTCAGAGGTCTGGGTGAGCTGCATCCGGACACCCAGGGCTTTGACCTTGGCGACGCCGACACAATGCGGCCAATCCTGGAAGTGGCCAACGAGCACAGCTTTGCCGTCACGACTCACTCATCGGAGCCGGTTGGACACCAGTATCAAGGCAAGGGTCGGACAACACCAGATGTGCTGATGCGGTTCATCGAGAATGCCCGCGCTTATCCGAACGTAAAGATCGTCTGCGCTCACTGGGGTGGTGGCCTTCCCTTTTATGCACTTATGCCGGAAGTCCAAGTGGCACTCCGAAATGTGTGGTTCGACACTGCGGCGTCTCCGTTCCTATATGACGCCAGCGTTTACGAGACAGTCTCAGCACTAGTAGGGACTGAAAAGGTGCTGCTCGGCAGCGACTACCCGCTGATTAGATTTGGCCGTTTGGCGAGGCAAGTAGAGGAGGCTGGGTTCAAGGTGACCGACTTCAGCACGCCGGGACCGCTCTAAGGGACCCAGTGTACGGCCTCTCCCTGATCATCGCAGTGGAGACTGCTGCAAGCACTGAGAACGCGAACATAAGAACGAATGCGCCAGTGTAGCTGCCAGTTGCGTCGAATATCAGGGCCCCTACCAGCGCTCCGAGACCACCAGCGACCTGGTGGACCATGTTTATCAGTCCACTGACGCTTCCGAGCCTGGCCCTCCCGAATATGTTGCCCGCGAACACCACTGTGAGCGGGGCAGTCATAGTGAAAGTAAATCCGTAGACGAGCGCGACTGCGGCGATGCTGACTGCGTCCTGCATGAAGACGATGTATCCAAACAGGCCGATCCTCAATGCGAAGCACAGCAGCGTTGGTCGACACGCCCCATGTTTGTCGGCCAGGCCACCCGAGAGCAGGACTCCAATCAGTGCAGCCAGCCCCATGAATGCCAGAATGTTGCCTGACAGGAAATCGCCCACTCCCCTGTCCTGGGCGAAAGCGACTATGTATCCGCAGACGGTGTACATGATCGTCACAAGCCAGAAGTCACGGGCCTTCAGTACTTCCCGTATTGACGAACTCCCTTCGTCAGCAACTCCGGAGTCAGGTCTGTCGGCAGTCAGCGCCTGACCTGATCGGACGAAGAGCAGCACCAAGGGGATGACTACTGCGGCATTGGCCATTCCTAGAATGAAGTATGCCCGCCTCCACCCGATGTCGGACAGGAACGAAGTGAGCAACGCGATGATGACCAGTTGACCTGTGCCATTCCCGGTAATGGCGGCGCTCGAAGCCAGTCCTGTGTTGTTGGGAAACCACCTGCTCATTAACACGCTAACCGGCGCCACGGAGGTAGCTGCGAATCCCACGGCATAGAGCAGACCGTATATGGCGAAGAGTTGCCATGCGGAGTTGACTGCACCCATGAGCGCGATAGCCGAGGCGCTGAGGACTGCTCCAACGGCCATGACTGCCTTGATACTGTGTCTATCGATCATCCTGCCAATGAATGGCATAGCAGCGGCGGACACAAGCATGAAAACCAGAAGGGCCGAAGAGTGGGTAGATCTGCTCAGATCCAGCTCCTCCGTCATAGGTACGAGAACCAGGCCGAATACATAGCGAGTCCCAGTGCCAAAGAAGAGGACGGCGAAGCCCACGGCGAGAATGACGTGGGCGTAATTTAACCTGCGGACGACACGGGCCATGTCTGGCGTTCCTCAAAGTGATTTTGAGAAGAGATTCAGAATCGAAGCTTATCACGCCTAAACCAAAAGGGGCGGCCACGAGGACCGCCCCTTAGTTTTCGATGGTCGTTAAGCCTAGCGCCAGTAGCGGGAGATGTTCTCCTCTTCCTTGGACTTCATCTCGAGGAGAGCTGGCTGCCCTTCCCGATTCGCGGCGAGCGCACGCTGTATCGCAGGTGCGATCTCAGCAGGATCGGATACCTTCTCGCCGTAGGCGCCCAGACCGCGTGCAACCTCTGCGTATTCCCCGCCGAGTGCATTGCTGTTCCAGCGCTCGGTGGCGAATGGCATGTGGTCGTAGTAATGAGTCATGACACCGTTGTTCAGGACCACGGTCAGGATGGGTAGCTCTGACCTGGTAGCAGTTTCGATATCCAGCCCTGCCATGCCGAACGCCGCATCGCCCATGATGTTTATGACATGCTTGTCCGGTTCTGCCATCTTTGCGCCGAGAGCAAGACCTAGACCGTAACCGAGCTGTGTCGACTTGCCCCAACCGATGTAGTTTCTAGGCGTGACTGCCGGCCAGAAAGGAACGATCTGCTCACGAGGGTAACCTGAGTCGTGCGTGATGATGGTCTCCCGAGCGTCGACTGCCTTCATCAATTCAGTAAAGACACGATACGGGCTAATTGGGACCTCGTCCGAGTTCAGAGACGGCGACCACTCGGCCATCCACTCGGCCTTGACCCTAGCTAGCTCATCACGAACGCCGTGAACGTCGCCACGACCGTGCTCGCCAATCTGGCTCTTAACCTCTTCGATCATCTGGCGGAGGACCACTTTTGCGTCGCCTACAGCACCGTAGTCGGCGCGGTAGTCTTTGTTGACGTCTTCAGCGCAGTTTGTCGAATGGCCAAGGGTAACACCGCTGGGCATCGGGGCGTTGAAGTTGGATATCGTGAAGCTGGTGCCCATGCCAAGAACGAAGTCGGCCTTTTCCAGGAAGTGCTGGCACATCATGGTGCCCGACGATGCGCCTGTACCGAGAGCCAGCGTGTGGTCTTCTGGGAAGCCGCTCTTACCAGCCAGGGTCGTCATAACCGGGATGTTGGTCAGCTCAGCGAACTCGACAAGTTCATCTGTCGCCTCGGCGTACATGACGCCCTGTCCGGCGTTGATGACGGGAGCCTCAGCGGCAAGTAGCGCGGTTACAAGGTCTCTGACATCCTCAGGGCTACCACCGGACTTCAGAGGCTTGACGGGCTTGTAGTTGTCCACGAGGGCGTCTGGTATTTCCTGGATCATTACGTCGCGTGGGAGCTCAAGCAGCACGGGTCCGAGTCTGCCGTGCTTAAGCTGGCTGAAGGCCATACCCATCAGCTCGGGAATCCGTCCGACGCTGTTGACCAGCGCCATCCACTTGGTTATTCCGGCATAGTTCTTGACTGCCTCGAAGTTCGGGTGGACGTCCATCCGGTCGAACGGCTGTCCTCCCGGCAGGCAGAGAATCGGTACCGAGTCCGCGAAGGCCTGTGCGACACCGCCGAAGGCGTTCTCAGATCCTGGTCCGGTCTGCATGGTGAACACGCCGATGGTTTTGCCGTTCTTGATTCGGCTGAAGCCGTCGGCCATGTTCACGCCTGCGCGCTCCTGGCGGGAGAGAATCGGCCTGATGCCCTCCCTCGCACACGCATCGATAAGCGTCTGTGCGGGGAATGCAGCGATCCACTCCACGCCCTCTTTCTTGAGGATCTTTGCTACTGCCTGGTCTCCGTTCATGTATTGTTCTCCTACTTTAGTCTCGTTGCTTGCATTGGTTGGCTATTGATCGTCGGCATCGCCATCTGATAGCGCAAGTTGCGCGTCAGGCAAATGGCGAGCAGTGATCTCTCGAACATCGATGTCTATCTGATCGAGTTCTGGTATTTCGTCTGTGGCCGGCACGCCAAGTTCCCTGAACCGGCGCGCCGACACGGCGACTCTACTGTCAAAAGACCCAACTGCGCTGTTGTAGCTGCTGACAGCGGAACGCAGCGAACTGCCGACTCTGGAGACGTGCCCCGCATACACGGCCAAGCGGTCATGCAGCTCCTGGCCGATTTTCTGGACCTCAAGAGCGTGTTCCGCTAGTTGTGCCTCTTTCCAGCCCATCTCTACAGTCTTCAGCAGGGCCATCAGAGTGTTGGGAGTCGCGATTATGACTCTCTGCTGCATCGAGCGATCGAACAACTCGGGATCACGCTCCAGCGCAGGCTGAAGCAGGAACTCACCCGGGAGGAACATCACGACGAATTCAGGTGAGCGGTCCAGGGCGTCCCAATAGGCCTTTCGTGATAGCGAAGTTGCCCTGGCCTTTACCTGTTCGGCGTGCCGGGCTAGCTGGCTCTCACGGTCCTCATCAGTGTCAGACTCAATTGACCTCAGATAGGCGTCCATTGGGGTCTTGGCATCGACGACGATTGTCCTGTTGCTGGGCATACGGACAACCATATCGGGGCGTTCCGTGCTCCCTTCACCTGACTGGATGCTTACCTGCTCCTCGTAGTCGCAGTAGTTGGTCATTCCAGCGAGCTCGGCAACCCGCCGGAGTTGAATCTCGCCCCAACTGCCACGAACTTCGGGACGCTTCAGTGCCGTCGTCAGGTTACGGGTCTCCAGTTCGAGTGCCTTGTTGCTGCTGGCGAGGGTCTCTAAATGCTGTCGAAGACTGCCCTGTGAGTCGGTCCTGGCAGTTTCTATCCTCTTTAGCTCTTCCGAGAGAGGCTTAACGAGGTCGTTGACCGCTTCCTTACTGAGGGAGAAGTCCTTCTTCGCCTGTTGGACGAGGTTGCCGACCTTCTCGTCGGCGGCAGTGAGAAACTTTTCGTTGTTGCTGTCGATAACCTCTGTCGCCAGTACCTTGAACTGGTCGACTAGTGTCTTTTCGATATCGCCCTGCTCTTCCAGGCGACGGTTGGCGTCACGAAGTTGCTGCTGCAGAGATGCGACAGTCTCGCCAGCTTGTTGGGAGGCAACCCTTGCGTGTTCTAAGGCGGTCGAATTCGACTCGTTCTGAGCTGCTACAGAGTTGAGACTAGCTTGAGCGGCAGCAAGTTGCCGGTGCGCCTCGTCTCTCTCCAGACGAAGTGAGTCCCGTTCATTTCTGAGTTCGGAAGCAACTCTAGCTTCCTGCTCCAGTCGTGTGCTGGAATCTCCTGAACGTAATCGCACTGCCAGCCAGGTCACCAGTCCGCCGACAAGCAAGCCAATGACTATGCCGACAATTGCGAATAGTCCAGATTCCATAACTACCTGAGGCGGGCGAACTTCTGCAGGCGTTGCCCTTCCAGGACTTCACCTATGTAGATGTCGCCGCGGGAGTCGACGGCAACGCCGTGTGGTGCCCAGAACAGACCGGCCTCGTGGGTGCGGTCTCCGCCCCACTGGGCGAGAATGTTGCCCCCGTTGTCGATGATGGTCATCCTGCCCTGAAGCTCGGGGACGTATATCTCGCCATCTGGCCCGACGTGAACGTCAGTTGGCTGTCGGAATCCGGTGAATATCTCCTCAAACTCGCCCTCCTGGTCAAAGACCTGCAGGCGATCGTTTTCGCGATCGCACACGAGGACATAGCCATCGTGGTCGAGTCCAATCCCGTGCGGCAAGTGGAAGTCACCAGGATTCACCTTACCGGGCAGGCCCCAGGACAGGACCAGTGAACCCGTGGAGTTGTACCTGTGGACCCGGCTATTGCCGTAGCCGTCCGAGATGAATATCTCACCTTCTTCTGTTACTGCGATACTCGTTGGCAGGTTGAATGGCCCCGCCGCCTTGGGAACGGGTTCAGAGTTCGATGTGTAGCCAGTCTCCGAGGGCCGACCAGTTCCAAGCCGCAGGAGCAGCTCACCATCGAGAGAGTACTTTGAGACTACGTGGGCATCTCGGTCGGCAAGGTACACACAGTTGTCCGGGCCAATATGGATACCGTGGGGGCCCTCAAATGTCTGGTCCCAAGTGTTCAGAAACGCCCCGTCGCTATCGAACACCATCATCTGGTGGGAGCTACGATTGAAGGCATAAACATTGTCGTTGCTATCCACTGCAACGCCTGCAACCTGATGCCACTCATAGCCGTCGGGGAGGTCTCCCCAACCCTCAACCAGCTCGTACTGGAAGTCTCCGGAACCGTATGCCATGGGTCAATCCTCCATCGTCAGGGTTAACGGAGCAGGAAGTCAATTTGCGTGTCATGGAGGCTTCCTGATTCGCCGCGTACTATACGTCGTCTGTCAATTGTGGGTCAAGCTACAGAGCCATCTATTGAGATGTCTAAAACGGCTGGGCCGCCCGACTTAAGAGCCTCTTCGATAGCCGGCCCGATCTCCTCAGGATCGGTAATGTTTCGACCAGGTATCCCCATGCCTTCAGCGATGCCGGCGATGTTGAACGGGATCGGAAAGTCCATCGCCAGGTACTGGCTCTGAGGATCGGACTCTCCAAGGATGTCACGCTTGTAAACGTTCATGTTGAGCTTCAAGATGCGGTAAGCCCGATTGTTGCAGATGATATATACAACCGGGATGTTGTATGTGGCCGCCGTCCAAAGCGCCTGGACGGTCATCATCGAACTCCCGTCGCCGATGATGCCTACGACGGGCCTGTCTGGATTCGCCAACTTGAGTCCAAGTGTGCCACCCATGCCCCAGCCCAGTGCTCCGCCCCTCTCTCCGAAGACGGTGCCAGGCGTGTCAAAGGCGATAGCTGCGTGGATTGAATCACGTGTAGTCACGGAATCATCCGCAATCAGGGTATCAGGAGGAAGCGCCTGTGCTACCTCGTGCATCATGCGCTCTGTGGACATAGGACTCAGGTCCCATCGCTCCTTGAGACGAGCTTCAGTCGCCGCCTGTTGGGCTACTTTCGCTTCTGACAGGTTGGCAGCTCTGCCTTTGGCAGCTTCCCTGTGCGCACCGGTCAGATCGGAATCCAATGCATCAGCGAGGTGGGCAAGCCCTACCTTGGGGTCCGAGATGATACCTATGTCTGTCGGTTCGCTCTTGCCGATCTCCCTTGCTGCCTGGTCCATGTGGATGAGCTTGGTGTCCTGGCTGAGGGCACGACCCTGGAAGTGGAAGAATCCGCTGAAGACGTTGGTGCCAACGGCGAGGACCACGTCGGCGTCGGCAAACAACTCCCTGCCCGCAGGCGAGATCGGCGCGGAACGTCCCATGAACTGCGGGTGGTCAGTCGGGAAGTTCATCTCGGAGTAGGCAGAGGAGTAAACTCTTGCGCCGAGAAGCTCGGCGACTCGGACAGCTTCCTCGATCCCCCCAGACTGGGCGAGTCTATCGCCCACTATCATGACTGGATTACTCGCCCCTGAGAGTAGTTCGCTGGCATCCGATATTGCCTCTGCGTCCGGGGCCATCTTAAAGTAGCCAGGCGGTGAAGGAACGATCTCAACCTCGCCCTCGTCATCGAGTGCGTTCGCGGAGAAGCCTATGTATACGGGGCCAGTCGGGGGCGTTTTGGCTTCGGTGAATGCGCGTCTCATAACCGAAGGAATCTGCTCAGGATGTGTAACCTCCGCGCTCCACTTAGTGAAGAGCCGGGTCATTTCGTCGAGCTGTGTCCGTCCCTCTGCCAGCTTGCGGATGTCCTTGTTTGCACTGGTGACCACCATTGGAGTGCCGCCCTCTTTGGCGTTGTGAAGGAGGCTGATCCCGTTGGCGAGTCCAGTCTCGATGTGCAGGCTCACGAAGGCGGGCTGCTGCGTCGAACGAGCGTAGGCGTCCGCCATACCCATAGCAGCGCCTTCCTGCGTCGTGAGGATGTACTCGATGTCCGGGTAGTCTTCCAGAGCATCCAGGATTGCGCCCTCGCTGGTGCCCGGGTTTCCGAAAATGTACTTCACACCCTCGGCGCGGAGCATCTCCATAAAGGCGCGTTTTCCAGTCATCTGAGGCATGGTTATACTCCGAGTTTTGTGTACTGGTGAAATGGAGGGATCAGGAGACTGAGTCCACGGCTGCCTGGGCGCACTCTTCGTCTTCCTCGCCGGTACCACCACCAACACCGACCGCGCCGACCGCAGCGCCATCCCTGACGAGTGGGACTCCGCCAAGGCTGGCGATCATATGGTCACCTTCTGCGGCGCGAATACCGGTCACTATCGGACTTCCCGCCCGCTCCTGCATCTCGCCACTGGGTCTGCCGAAGGCAACAGATGCAACCGCCTTGCCCTGGCTGCCATATACGCCAGCCCAGATCGCGCCATCCATTCTGGCAAAGGCGACAAGTCGGCCGCCTGCGTCGCAGACCGCTACATTTATCTTGATGTTGAGTTCCTCGGCCTTTGCCAACGCGGCCGCAACCATCGTCTGGGCCTCTTCAAGTGTGATGCTCATTTGCGCCTCCTGGTTGATGCGACAGGTTCGGTCAAGCGTATTACAGGTCGAAGGGCGGCGCAACACAACGTGGAGCGGCAGTTAGGGCCGGCTGAACCCGAGGTGTACGAGAGAAGGGTTAATCGCCGACCAGGGCCATGATCTTCACGATGGCCTCTTCACGGAATCTGTCCAGATCGTCGGCGTCTTTGACGAGGGCGCCGAGCGTTTGCCTCACAGCATCCTGGTCAAGGTGATCGTAGTGGAGGATGACCATTGCTTTTGCCCAGTCCAACGTCTCCGAGATTCCAGGAACTTTGTCGAGACCGGAATCGCGTGCGTTCTCTACGAACTGGCAGACCTGGCGTGCGAGTTTCTCCGAGATGCCGTCCACCTTACGGCGAACTATTCTCAGCTCTTTTTCAAGGTCCGGGTAGTCGATCCAGAGGTAAAGGCAGCGGCGGCGCAAAGCGTCAGAGAGATCGCGGGTGCGATTGGAGGTAAGGATCACAAGAGGGCGGTGCTTGGCTGCGATCGTTCCGATCTCGGGAATCGTCACCTGGAACTCTGATAGCACCTCAAGGAGGAACGCTTCGAACTCTTCGTCGGCGCGGTCGACTTCGTCGATGAGAAGTACTGGTGGCTTGTCAGGCTGTGTCAGCGCGGAGAGTAGAGGCCTCTCCAGCAGAAAGTCACGACTGAAAATCTGCTCTTCCCGCTGCTCCGATGAGCGACCGCTTCCCTCGTCGAGCCTGATCCAAAGTAACTGCTTGGGGTAGTTCCACTCGTAGAGTGCGGTAGTGACGTCAAGACCCTCATAGCACTGAAGCCGGATGAGGCGCGTATCCATGAGCTGGGACATGACGTTCGCGATCTCGGTCTTGCCGACGCCTGCGCGTCCTTCTATCAGCAGCGGACGTCCCAACGCCTGGGCCATGTAGATCGACGTTGCGATGGCAGGGTCGGCGATGTAGTCGCGCGACTCCAACTCGCGGACGATGTCTCTGATTGGGTCTGGCTCGTTCAGTTTGGGCCTCTCAAGAACACCGCCCCGACACTAAGGTCGGGGCGGTCTCAGAACTTACTATATGCCTGTCGATATCTGGTCTATCCCTGCATGGCTCGCCAGACCTTCTCCGGCTTGGCGGGCATGTTCATGTGAGTTACTCCAAAAGGAGACAGCGCGTCGATCACGGCGTTCATCACTGCAGGTGACGCGGCGATGGTGCCGGTCTCGCCCGCACCCTTCACGCCGAGCGGGTTCGTCGGCGACGGGGTTGTCGTGCGATCCGTGATGATAGATGGAACAGAATTGGCAGTCGGGATAGCGTAGTCCATCATGCTGCCAGTAATGAGCTGGCCGGACTCGTCATACACCGCCTCTTCGGTCAGCGCCTGACCTACGCCCTGCACCACTCCACCGTGCACCATGCCCTCTACGATCATGGGGTTGATGACGTTGCCGACGTCGTCGAGGGCAACGTACTTCTGGAGCTCGACCTCGCCGGTGTCGCCATCGACCTCGACAACCGCGATGTGCGTGCCGAAGGGCCAGGTGAAGTTCTGCGGGTCGAAGATACTGACTGCCTCGAGTCCTGGCTCGGTCCCTTCGGGCAGGCTCTCATACCAGTAGGCTGCGAGCGCGACCTCCTGGAAGGTCTTTGCCTCAGCGGGCGCACCCTGCACGAAGTACTGGCCGTTCTCAGCGACGATGTCCTCTGGGGAAGCCTCGAGCAGGTTGGCAGCTATACGCTTGGCCTTGTCCTGGATCTTCTCAATGCTCATGTGGATGGCGTTGCCACCGCAGACCGCACTGCGGGAACCGAACGTGCCGGTTCCCATCTGTACCTTGTCCGTGTCGCCGTGTATGACCTCCACGTCTTCCACTTCGACGCCCAGCTCCGCGGCCGCAAGCTGCGCGAAGGTGGTGTCGTGGCCCTGGCCGTGTCCTGACGAACCGGTGAACACCGTGACCTTGCCGGTGGGATGGACACGGACCAGTGCGCTCTCCCACACGCCAGCGCGGGCGCCGAGCGTGTAGGCCACTGCGGACGGGGCCATGCCGCATATCTCCACATAGGTTGAAAGGCCAATTCCGAGATAACGGCCTGCGTCTCTGGCTGCTGCCTGCTCTGCACGGAAGTCGTCGTATCCGACCAGTTCCAACGCGCGGTCAAGACCAGCCTCGTAGTTTCCGCTATCGTAGACGACGGTCGTGGCAACCTCGTGCCCATCTTCGAACGGAGGAATCAGGTTCTTGCGCCTGACTTCTACCGGATCCATGCCAGTTTCCGCCGCATAGCGGTCGACCATGCGCTCGACCAGGTAAGTTGCCTCCGGGCGTCCGGCGCCTCGGTAGGCGTCGACGGGTGTAGTGGTCGTATACACACCTGTTACTTTGCACTGGATATTATCGATGCTGTAGGGCCCGACGAGCATCAGTCCGAACAGGTACGTGGGAATCGCCGGGGCGAATGTCGAGAGATAAGCGCCCATGTTGGCGTAAAGCTCGGTACGAAGGCCTGTGATGTTCCCATCAGAGTCGCCTATGATCTCGACCTCTCCAACGTGGTCCCGTCCGTGGGTCGTAGCCAGGTAGTTCTCCTGTCTGCCCTCGATCCACTTGACCGGACGTCCCAGCCTCCTGGCGAGTATGGAGGCGATTACCTCTTCGGCATACAGGTACAGTTTGCAGCCAAAGCCCCCACCCACGTCAGGGGCGATCACCCGAATCTGGTGTTCGGGGTGACCTGTGACCAGGGCAAGTAACAGCCGCACGAGGTGTGGGATCTGTGTCGATGTCCACACAGTGAGTTGGTTAGTGCCGGGGTTGTAGTCGGCAACGACACCCCGAGGCTCCATCGGGTTTGGTATAAGCCTCTGGTTGATTATGCGCTCTGTAACACGAACTCCGGCTGAAGACGCCGCTGCATCGAAGTCACCGCCGCCAACTTCCCACTCGAAGGCGATGTTGTTTGCAGCATCTTCGTGCACCTGTGCAGCGCCGTCCTGTACCGCGGCTTCCATGTCTACTACGGCGTCCAGAACTTCGTAGTCGACCTGCACAAGCGCGGCCGCGTCTGTTGCTGCCTGTGGGCTGGTGGCCGCAACGGCAGCTACAGCGTCGCCTACACAGCGCACCTTGTCGAATGCAAGTGGTGGATGGGGAGTCTCGTTGGTGTCCGGAACTACCCAGCCGCAAATCAGAGAACCGAGCTCCTCTTGAAGCTGGGCTCCTGTGAATACAGCAACTACGCCATCAGCCGACTCGGCCGCCGAAGTGTCGACGCTCCTGATGTTGGCATGGGCATGTGGGCTGCGAACAAGGACCATGTTGACCATGCCGACAAGACGGACATCGTCAACATACGTTCCTCTTCCAGTGATCAGTCTTGGGTCTTCGCGACGCTTGATGCTTTCGCCGAGCACTGCCTGTGTGGTCACGTCTGGCCTCCTGTGTGTCGAGTGCTTGGGCCGCGATACAGCCTAAATGTGGGCAAGGGGCGTCACAGTGTTCTGCGCGACGGTTCTCTAGTAGGAATCGGCATTGAAACGACGCCTCAATTCAAGGGTTACTCTACCTCAGATAAGGGTGATAGGCAAGTGTGACCTGATCCGGTTGGATGTAGTGAGTGTAGCCTCAAAAGGCTTGTTGCAGTTCTCAAAAAAGACCTATTCAACGGCCAATTCTTGAGCTACTGCTCGCCACCTGCCGAAGGCTCTCTGACAAGGTAGAGCAGCTGGGGGGGAATCAGCAGAATCGACACACCAACCAACGCTGCTCGCAGTCCACGTAGAGTGGCGAGCAGTCCCATGCCGGGGCCGAAGAATACCTGCCCAAAAGAGTTGGCCTGCTCGTGCAGCGAGAACACTGTTGCTCGATACTCCGACTCACAGTTCCTATTGATCCATGCGGCTGCGAAGGGCCAGGTTACGCGGTGCAGGACGTAGACTACCACCACCATGGTGATAGCTATGCCGAACGTGCCAGTAAGGGCGAAAGTGAGCGTGGCGCCAATCATGGTCACATTGAATAGAGACAGGGCCAGACGGGGAGCCCATGGACGATCGACCGGGACGAGGCGTTCCATGACAGAAATACCTACGATCGCGGCGATCGCGGCGACGGCCTGTATTACTCCAAACCATACTATCGGATCAAGGCCAAATATAGCTGGGAAGTCGAACATTTCCAGGGTGTGCTTTGCCCACAGCCGGTCGAACGGTTCACTGGACATTCCGAAGAAGATCTCAATAGCAACCAGGGCCATCAGCACACGGCTCATGGATACGGCACGGAGTCCGGTCTTCAGTACATTCGTCATCGAATCCCAGGTACGTCGTTCCCTGTTCGAACTGGGAGTGAATCCAGTCTCTGTCATAGAAGCTGCGACGAACAACCCAAGTCCGATAAAGATCACGCCTCCGGCTATGAGGGAAAAGCCCACGTAGACAGTCGCCAGAGCAGCGCTCAGGCCTATGCCCGCCAGGGCACCAAAGGACTCGTACTTGGTAGCCTTGACGAAAACGGCGGCGGTCTTCGAGTCGTCCTTGAGTTCGTCAGACAGCCAAGCCTGGAACGCGCCGCTGACGAACGTAAATCCAAATCCCCACACTACCTGTGCCACAAGGATCGACGCGAAGATCGGTAGCGACCCTTCCAGGATGTAGCCGACGCCGATCAGGACATACCCAACGATCATCGACAGACGCCGGCTATAGACGTCCGCTAGAACTCCTGTAGGTACATCAGCAAGAAGGACGGTCAATTCCAGCACTGTGCCGACCAGGATGAGCTGAAGTGGGTTAAGTCCAGCCTCGGTGATCCGGTACACGGCCGACATCGTGGAGAATGTCATGGTCGCCACCTCGGCGATGATAGCCATGATGAGAAAAACGTGAACAGGTGGTAGTTGGAATCGCCTCAATCTGGATGTCTCACGCGCGCAATTGCGCATGATGAAAGCCAGGTGTTCAAGCGCAGTGGCGCGAGGTGACTCAGAATACGCCTAGAAGACGAACTCGGGACCTGGGACGTACTCAAAGCGTTCCAATGCATCGTCACTGAGCGTGAATCCCAGACCGGGTGCTTGCGGCGCGTGTACCGTGCCATCCCTGATGTCGTATGGCTCATTGAAGAGATCGTTCATCATCGGCATGTAGCCCTGGCTGACCTCGAGGATGTGGCAGTTCGGCGCCGACATCGCGACGTGCATACTGGCCGCGAACAGCACGCCGGAGCCCCAGGCATGTGGAGCCAGCCTGATTCCCTTGGCGGATGCCATTGCTCCGATGCGTCTAATCTCGGTCAAGCCACCCGCTCTCGCCACGTCCGGTTGGGCGATATCCAGTGCGCGATGGTTGAAGAGGTCCTCGAAATCAAACCTCGTGAATTCGCGCTCCCCCGTGGCAATCGGTATCACCGTCGAACGGCGTACTTCAGCCAGTCCGGGATGGTCGTCCGGTGAAATAGGCTCCTCGAACCATGAAATGTCGTATGGCTCAAGCTCTCGGGCCAGCCTGATCGCGGTGGATACGTCCAGCGAGCCGTGCGCGTCCACCATTAGTTCGACATCCTTACCGATGCCTCTGCGTGCCGCAGCCACCCTGCGAACTGTGTTTTCAATTGAGAAGCAATCGCGTCCGACGACGCGCATCTTGACGGCGGTAAAGCCCTTTGAGGCGTAGCCGGCCATCTCCTGCTCGGCCTCGTCTCCAGGGGCCCATCCACCAGAGCCGTAGCCGCGGACGGTGTCACGAGCGGCTCCCAGGGCATGATAGACGGGCACGCCGAGGGATTGTGCTTTCACGTCCCAGATCGCGATATCTACACCTGCTATGGCTTCGAGGGTGACACCTCGACGCGCCTCCGAAGGCTGAGAGTGGCCTCTCTCCAGCGCAGGCTTCCACCGGGATCCGTTGTACATCTTCTCCCACAGTAGTTCCGAGTACATGGGGTCTTCGCCAAGCAGCGCAGGAGCAAGATCGTACTCGACTATGGCTGAGACAGTCTCGGGGCTCCCCAGAGAAGCGCCCATGCCGGTTAGACCGTCGTCCGTATCAACTAGTATCAGTACGGCGTCGCTCTTGACCTTAGTCCCGAGATCGGTCCGATGCTGACGCTCCTCTGGAACCGGATCGGACATGGGGATAGCTCGAACACTGGTAATCTTCATGATGCGGCGAAGCCTACCCTTTCATCCATTGGTGCCTGCTTCAGCAGGTGGAGCGACTCGGCGACTGTCCTCCTGACCGCCCGGAGGTAAGGCCGACCAGCATCAAGTTTCTCGACCAGCTCGTCGACGGGTATCCACTCGCAAAGGTCTATGTCTTCGGAAAGGTCAGGCTCCAGGGAATCTGCGGTGCTTCCATCGTAGTCCAACAGGAACCAGGTGACAGTTTTATTAAACGGCTTGCCAGAGTAGTAGGAGATGTAACTTGTCCGACAGAAGAACTGCCGGACCTTAAGTCGCTTTCGACGGATGCCGGTCTCTTCGGAGATCTCCCTGCGCGCACAGCGCTCGTGAGGTTCCTCCTTCTTGACCTTGCCCTTGGGGATGTCCCACAGCCCGTGCTTCCTGATTAAAAGTGCGTGGCCACCGCAGAGGACAAGCCCTCCGGCGGCGGCCATCTGCGGGATGTCGCCATTACTCATGCATCAGTATCCGTTCTAGGACTTCCACCTGATCAGGGTCCATGTCTTTGAACAGGACTCCGTCCACGATCATGTCGGTGAAGTAGTGTCCATTGGCCTGGGGTTGAATCGATTCGAGACTGAGATTCTTGCCGTCATATTCAAACTGGCTAAGTATGTAGTGAAAGACGTTAAGTCTGGCCTGGTGTTTGTTATCCGACTCGATGACTATCCAGGGGGCATAGTCTGTCGAGGTGACGGCAAACATTCGCTCTTTGAAGTAAGTGATCATGTGCCAACGCTCAGCAGCCATGCGGTCGGTTGACGAGTACTTCCAGTACTGGAGTTCGCTGTTCTCCCGCAGCCTGAAACGCATGTCCTGGGCTTCCCTGGAGACAGAGAGATATATCTTAAGAAGATGAATGCCCTCGTCGATGACGTCTCTCTCCCAATCGTTTACACGATTCATAAAGTAGTTGTACTGTCTCATAGTGCAGTAACCCATGACTGGCTGAATGAGCGCGCGAGAGTACCAGGACCTGTCAAAAATGGTCATTTGACCGGGGGTTGGCAACTGCCTGTAGTGCGTCCCGAGCCAATTTCTCATCTGCTTAGCGCTCGGTATACCCTGCTCGACAACGGTGACGAACTTCGGATTGAGGTAGTGGGTAATTCCCGATGCAGTTGAACCCTTGCCGGCAGCGTCACGACCCTCAAGAACAATCGCAATTCGTTGGCCCTGCTCGGCGGCCCACTCCTGGAGTAGGAGAAGTTGGAGCCTAAGCAGTCTTAACTCGGCGCGATAGGTTCTGTACGAAACATCGCGGAACTCGCGCACCTCGTACTTGATCGCCGAAGTTTCTGGAAGGATGGTAGTTTGAGCTTGCATCTGCAGCTTTGACCACCAGTGATTGAATAAGGCAACCGACTACTTGTCACACCAATTCCATGGTAAGAATCGAAGACGTTGGTGTCAAACTCAGGTGCGCTTTTGTAAGGGACAAAGATCGGAGAGCACCCATGGAGTCCCTTCAAACTATGGAGCCTTAAGCTGTTCCCATACGGGCCAGCCACTCGGCGGCGTGGTGTCCCCTATCAACGTCCTCAATATCTGGCCGATTCCGTGACCTGAGCGCCTCGGTTTGTTCCCTGTCGAGTTCCATACTGGTAGTCAGGACTACTCCGTAGCTCGATTCGGCGGCTGCTCTCGTTACGAAGCCTCCAAGAACGTCGTTCGCGACAACTCGTGGGTCGCGATCGAAGGGGTGTCCCCAACCGCCACCGCCACCGGTCTCAGCCCTCAGAAGGTCGCCTGCCCTTACCTGGATTCCCTCACCTGCAGGCGAGACCTCTCGCTCATCAGGTGTGCCGGGATTCAGGACGAATCGGCCGGGCTGTCCAGCACGCCCGCCATTGAGTCCAAAGCAGGGGAACCTCACGTTGTCCATACGCGTGCTCATAGTACAGTCGACAAGCACGCGGACGTCTCGAATAACGCCAAACCCTCCGCGATAGAGGCCAGGCCCTCCGGAGTCTGGCCTGATCGCGTACTGCTCGACGCGGAGAGGGAACTCGCCTTCTTCAAACTCTAGCGGGTAGTTGCGTTGGTCCCGGAAGTAGATGACGTTTAGGCCATCCCCTGTCGGACGCGCTCCTTGACCGGAGCCGATGCCTTCACTGAAGTAGAGATACTGTCCGTCGTCATTAACAGTGCGGAGATTGTATATGACGTAGATCGGCGAGGCAGCGGGGCCCTGCCCTTCGTTAGCCTGAGCAAGTACGCCACCCATAATGTCCATGAGTCGAATGACCGTGTGACTCCTGAGCCCGACAGGGGCCGGAAAACTCGGGTAGGTTATCGTCCCGGGCTCGGTTCGCACCTCGTCCAGAAAGGCCACGGCACCCTCGTTGAGTGGAAGGCCTGGATTCATGTAGCTGAGATGTCGCGCAAGTATGAGGTTGAACGCACCCGGACTCGTGATGAAGTTGACTGGGCCTCTTGCCTGTGGACCACTGCCAGTCAGGTCGGCTACAAGTCGGCCCTCCTGGTTAAGCAGCTTGACGTCGACAAGCCTTGGATCATCGTCCACCGGATCGCGGTCCACGTAATCGAAGAAGTGGTGCTCTCCCTCAGGAATTACTTCGCGGGCGAAGTCTCTGTAAGCGTCGATGCTGCGCTGCACGATCTCATCGAACGCCTCCAATATAACCTCCTGGTTGTAGCGGTCCATCAGTTCCGCTACGCGATCCTCAGCGAGCCGGCATGCTGCCATCAGCGCGCGGGTGTCGCCTTCAAGCATCTCTGGGAACCTGCTGTTATTCAGGATGACCGCGTAGGCCTCTCGGTTGATCTCACCTTTGCGCATTATCCTGATCGGAGGGACCAGCATCCCCTCGTGGAAGATCTCGGAGGCGTGAGGTGAGAGGCTGCCTGCGACACTCCCACCGATGTCCCAGAAGTGACCGTAGCTGACCGCAAAGCCGACGGGACGGTCATCATGGAAGACGGGTGACGTGAAGCACATGTCGCCCGTATGCTGTATTGCACCCTTCGACCTGTGCGGGTCGTTGTACCAGTAGAGGTCGCCGGGCCGCATGTCTTCAAGTGGATACTCTTCAAGCACAGGGTCCACTATGCGAGGTCCTGAGGTCGAAAGAAACCCATCAACGACGCGGCCATCAAGGTCATAGACGCCCACGAAGTAGTCCATCTTCTCTTTAATGACCGGAGACATCGCCGTTCGCTCTATCAGGGCCTCCATCTGTCGGATGATGGAACTGACGGCGCCGCGCACTATCTCAAGTGTGATCGGATCGACAGACATTAGCTGTTCCTCACAGGTGGGTTTCAGTTGTCCTTAGGGCGAATAATCAGATTGCCATAGCCGTCGGTTACCGAGACGTAGCCGTCAGCTATCAGGGATGTTGTATCGCGCTGTTCCACTATCGCTGGACCCTCGATCCGAACACCTGCGACCAATTGGTCCCGCCCGTAGACTGGGACATCGACGTAACCTTCTCGGCGGGAAAGCCTGGCTTTCCTCTGAGAGGTCGGCGCCGGACTTGATACAGTCTGCGCGGTGACCGGTTCTGAGGTCGGTCTTGGCAGACTGCCGAGTGCTGTAACTCTCAGGTTGACGAGCTCCACGGTCTGGTGCGGAAGATTGTATGTGTACAGCCTTTCGTGAAGCCCGTGGAAATTTGTAACCATGTCCGCGAGTGTCTGCTGGCTGACATCCCCATCTGGCACGTCAACTGTAATCTCCCATCCCTGGTGTTGATATCTCAGATCCGCGGAGCGGGTAACCTGCTGTGCGTGTGAGGGAACGCCCTCTCTGTCGAGCCAGTTGGCAGCCTGTGACTCAAGCTGAGAATACGCTGAGGATACATCCGCCACGGACGGCTCTCCCGATTGGAGATACGTCTGCACGTAGTCATTGCGGAGGTCGGTGAACAGCAGTCCGTATGTCGAAAGCACGCCAGGCGTGGGCGGAACGACGATCGTGTCCATACCCAGCAACGACGCCAGGGAACAGGCATGGAGCGGTCCCGCACCTCCGAATGCGACTAGCGCGAAGTCCTTTGGGTCAAGCCCTCTGCCAACCGACACCGTACGCATCGCGCCTGCCATGTTGTTATCAGCGACTTCGACGATGCCTGCTGCCGCGTCATCGATTGTGAGACCAAGGGGCTCAGCAACTCTGCTCAGAATTGCAGCACGCGCCAGTTCCGGGTCGATGTGCATCTCTCCGCCCAGCAAGTGCTGCGGCAGGTGACCTAACACCAATCGGGCGTCGGTGACAGTAGGCTCTGCGCCGCCCTGCCCGTAGCACGCAGGGCCTGGATCGGCACCTGCGCTTTCAGGGCCGACCGCGAGTCCGCCAGTTGCCGAGACGCGGGCGATGCTGCCCCCTCCGGCGCCAATTGTGGCGATGTCCAGCATAGGTAGCTGTAAAGGCAAGCCGCCTATGCTGCGCTCCACAGTGACATCTGGACGACCGTCCCTTACAAGGCAGATGTCCGCACTGGTCCCGCCGACATCAACTGATATGAAGCCAGGGTAGCCCGCATCGTCTGAGACCCGAGTCGCCCCCATGACGCCGGCAACTGGCCCTGACAGGACGGTATGGATAGCCTGCCGCGCGGCGAGGTCTGCGCTTGTCACACCGCCGTTCGATTTCATGATGAACAGGGGCGCGTTCATGCCGTCGCGATTGGCCGCCGACTCAAGACCTGTCAGATACCGTGACACCTGCGGCATTACATAGGCGTTCAGCGTTGTGGCGATTGTGCGCTCGAATTCGCGGAACTGGGGAAGCACTTCGCTCGAAAGGGAGATCGGAATACCGTCCAACTCCTCGCGAAGGATTTCAGCGGCTCGTTGCTCGTGGGCGTCATTGGCGTAAGAGTAGAGAAAGCAGACCGCGACCGCTTCAACCTGCAATTCATGCAGGGCTTTTGCCGCTGTCCGACAATCATCTTCGCTCAGGCTGGTCAGTACGCTGCCAGTGCGGTCCAGCCTCTCAGAGACTTCGAAGATGCGATTCGGCGGTACCGGACGTTCGGGCTTCATCCATGCGTAGATGTTGTTGCCACGAGGGATGTCATGCCGACCGATTTCGAGGACGTACTTGAACCCCTTGGTGGTCAAAAGGCCGACCGTTGCGGGTCGCCGCTCGATTACGGCGTTTGTCGCGATCGTCGCTCCATGGAAAAGCCTGAGCACTTCGCCGGCCGCGGCGTCCGCCTGAGAAAGTCCCAGGCGAACTCCGGTCATAAAGCCTTCGGCGAAATCCGACGGTGTCGTCGGGGTCTTGACCGTCCAGAGCTCGCCGGCATCTGTGTCCTGGACGACAACGTCAGTGAACGTGCCGCCTATGTCGACAGCTACATGGTACTGCGACAATTTACTGTAGCGGTGAGTAGTCAGTTGGGCTTAGGAGCGTGTTGAAAACCCTAGCGGTCAGAGCACCATCAACTTCTGACTCTGAACGTACTTTGTTCCATTCAGGGTCAGCTCGGAACGCAGCCCAAGCTCGCTCGCGATGGCCTTCGTCTTCAAAAGCGATGATGTAGATCAGTCGGTCCGAGTAATCTCCAACCGCCGATGTCCAGTAACCGATGTTCTTGATCCCGTGACGCTCAAAGATTCCAAGAGTGTGGTTTCGGAACCTAGCGTTCAGGGCTTCCATCTTGCCTGGGGCTGCTTCGTACACGCGATATTCGTAGATCATCGACTTCCTCCTGCTTACCAATTCGAATCGGTCAGATGGTAGCAGTGGGCTGGTTCGAGTTCAACGCAACAGCCCTCGGCCGGGGACAACTCAGTTGTACCACTGAAACCTGTGTGAGAAGATTGAGCCCTGTCGAACCGCTCCAACCCCTGCAGTGGAGGTTGATATTGCAGAACTTGGAACCCTCAGTAAGGAACGCCCTCTCCATAGACATGGTCGTGGACATTACGACCATTGGACGAAGTTCAGGACAACCCAGACGTATTGAGATCTGGTGCCACCTGATGGAGGGCCAGCTGTATCTGGCTGCCTCCCCGGGGCCACGAAGCTGGTACGCAAACCTCTACGCCAACCGGGACGTAACGCTGCATCTGAAGGATGAAGTCAAGGCGGACATTGCTGTGAATGCTCGTCCTATCACTGGTGAAGACGAGCGAAGGGATGTCTTTACTCGCCTGGCTGTCCAGTCCGCGTTCAGGCAGGGACAGGGACTGAACATTGAGCCATGGGTGGAGGGAAGTAAGCTGGTCGAGCTTATTCCGACGACCGGCTAACAGATCGTGGAGCTTCTGGATATCGAACTAATAGAAGCTGCGATGGCTGACTCTGCAATTGGCCACCGCATCAGCTACCACATTGAAACCGGTTCCACCATGGACGTAGCCAGGGCAATGGCCCGAAATGGCGAGCCCGAAGGTACTGTGGTCATAGCGGAACAACAGGGGCGCGGTCGTGGCCGGTTCGATCGAACGTGGGTCTCCCCTCCCGGCCTCAACCTGTATTTCACCGTACTTCTTCGTCCGGCTCCCGAGCAGTTGACCTACATGAACATGGCAGCAACTCTTGCGATCCACCGGACCGTCTCACACTCGACGGGGCTGCCAACCGCGGTCAAGTGGCCGAACGATGTACGTATTGGAGGGCGAAAGTTAAGTGGAATTCTCATCGAGACTGAATTCGAAGGTGGGAAGCTGGAGCACGCACTCGTCGGGATCGGCCTAAATGTCAATCTTGACGTAGCCGCCTATCCCGAGATCTCAGAGACAGCCACCAGCCTGCGAACTGCCACGGGCCGGACTTTTGACAGGAGCGAAGTCCTCCTCACAGTCCTACGCAATCTGGAAGACTGGTACGGACGGGTCGTCGCGGGAGAGTCCCTCACGAAACTGTGGGCTGAGAGCCTGGAGACGATCGGCAAACAGGTCCAGCTCAGATGGCGGGACAGGACGATTGAGGGTCTTGCAGAGTCGGTGGATGAGAATGGCAATCTCGTCGTGCTTCAACGTGACGGCTCGCGTGCCCGTGCCATAGCGGGAGAAGTTACAACGCAAGTATAATTCGGCTCACTCATAAACGAGAATAGATCGGAGACAGACCATGCTCTCAGAGAAACTCAGCCTTGAAGGCAAAGGGGTTGTCATCACAGGTGGTGGCACAGGACTAGGCAGGGAAATGACTCTGGCGATGGCCCGGGCAGGAGCCGACATCGTCATTGCAGCCCGCCGGCCCGGGCCTATTGAAGAAGTCGCTGAGGAGGCGAGGTCCCTTGGTCGAAAGGCCGTAGCGATCTCAGCAGACGTGACCGACACCGCCCAGGTCAAGAAACTGATGGATTCAGCAATTGACGAGCTTGGCAAAGTAGATGTGCTGCTGAATAACGCTGGGATCGTTCGGGGCCAGGGCGCGATCCCGATCTGGGAAATCACTGACGACGACTGGCAAGTAGGCATCGATGTCAACATGTCGAGTGCGTTCTATTGTGCCCGTGCAATCGCCAAGCACATGGTGGAGCGTGGGGGCGGAAAGATCATCAACGTGTCCTCCGGGTTCGGATACCGAGGCGGGAGGGACAACTACATGTACTGCGTCGGCAAGGGAGGAATCGTTAATCTTACTCGTGTGCTTGCAACGAGTCTGGGCAGATACGGAATAACGAGCACCTGCATCGTGCCTGGCTTCATACCAACTGTAGGCACAGACGAGTCGCGGCTTACTCTGCCCAGGGGTGAGTTCATACCTGTTGGCCGAGTGGGACATCCCTACGAGATGGGAGCCGTTGCAGTCTTCCTCGCATCCGGCGCTTCGGATTACATGAATGGCGAATCGTTCATCATAGACGGGGGAGGTCTCGCAGGCGGTGCAGCACCCACGGGACATGCACCCGAGATCCCGCTGGTCATCTGAGTCTGATAACTCTATACAGAATTCGAGGGGAAAATGAGTATCCCAAGTGAGTGGGACCTGACTGGAAAGAAAGCGATAATCACTGCTGACCGTAGGGGGTGGACACCCTTCCTGGCGTCTGCGCTAGCCGAAGCTGGTGCTTCAGTTGCCGTAGCCGGTTCTGACGGGTCGGATATGTCAGACTCAGCAGATGCAGTGACATCCCAGGGTGGCACAGCAATTGCCATCACTACTGACCTGACAGACAGAGTCAGCGTGGAGGCCATGGTCTTCAGGGCAGAGGACGAGCTTGGTGGTGTGGACATACTGGTGAACAATGCGAGCGCCGAGTTCGGAAAGCGCTTCGAGCACGTAACCGAGAACGAGTGGTCCATGCTGATGGACTTCAACGTGAAGTCCATGTACTTGACGTGTCAGGCCGTTGGAAGGCGCATGCTAAAGCAGCGCAGCGGTCGGATAGTTAATGTTGGAACCGCACTCTCACAGCGTGGATTGTGGAACTCTGTTGCGGCCTGTGCAGCGCAGGGGGCGATTCACCAGATCACGACGTCGCTCGCTCTGGAATGGGGACGAGAAGGCATCAGGGTCAACGGCATCGGCGCAGGATGGATGTCGACAAGCGAACCCTCAGAGGAATACCAGCGCGAGCTGCTGGTAAGATACCTGCCTTCCAGGCGCAAGGGGCATCCGAACGACCTCGCTTCTCTGTTGGTCTACCTGTCGTCAGACGCGTGCGGATTTGTTACCGGCCAGACCTTCTTCATAGACGGAGGCGCACTGGCGCACGCATAGGGCGGTTTATCGCCCAGAACAGAAAGTCAGCACACTTACAGAGCGGCTACCAATATCCTCTGGATCACCATGAGCAGGATTATGGCGATCATGGGCGAGAGGTCGAACATCCCCAGTCCGGGAATGAGGCGGCGAATCGGCCCAAGAATCGGTTCAGTAATCTGGTAGATCGCCCTCACGATTGGTGCGAATGGGCTGTCCTCGCTGATGGGGATCCACGACACAATCACCCTGGCCAGTATCGAGACATACAGCACTGGGACGAGGATGTTTACAAACTGGATCAGGAATTGGTTCATGGGCTAGCCGCCGAGCGCCTTGGACTTCTCATAGGCGGCGTCTACCGCACTGAAGACGAGCGCCCTAAAGCCTCCCTCTTCGAATGCTCTGAGCGCCTCTATGGTCGTACCGCCTGGGGACGTGACCATGTCCTTGAGTTCGGCTGGGTGAATGCCTGTGTCCTGGACTAGCTGGGTACTTCCCAGGATGGTCTGTATGGCAAGCTGCCATGACACCTCGCGAGAGAGCCCCAGGTACACTCCGGCATCGATCAGCGACTCGATAAACAGGAAGACGTAGGCCGGTCCGCTCGCACTTAGGGCGGTTGCCATGTCAATCATCTTCTCGTCGCTTGTGTATATCTCTTTGCCGAGGGTCTGCACTATAGACCGGGCCGTTTCCACAGTTTCTCTGGGAACGGCGTCCGAGGCAATCCACATCGTCATGCCAGCTCCGATTTGGGCCGGCGTATTTGGCATTACCCGGATGATAGGAGCATGACCAAGGCCAGAAGTGAGGTTGCTCATGGTCGCCCCGGCGACGATAGACACCACCGTGTTGTCCTGGGTCAGGCCGTCCCTGAGTTGAGGGTAAACGTAGGGGAGAGTCTGAGGCTTGATGGCGAGTACTGTGAGACTCGCGCCATTAATAGCTTCGAGATTGTCCGGGGTCGTCTGAATGGAGTAGGCCTCTTCCAGGTGACCGCGGCGAGTCTCGCTTGGCTCCCCAACACAGATGTCTGAGGGCGACGCTACCTCGGCTCCGACGATTCCACTTATGATCGCCTCGGCCATCACTCCGCCGCCCACAAATGCGATTTTCATGTCAGTGTCCTTAGTGTAATTGAGTTAGGAAGAGAGTCAGGCGGAAGGTGACCTATGGAAGGATAGAGTCGCTGGCAAGTGAGACTGCAACTCGGATTGACTCCAGCATGCTCTTGGCGTCCGCAATGCCCTTACCAGCGATGTCAAAGGCCGTACCATGGTCGACCGAAGTTCGAACGAACGGCAGGCCAAGGTTAACGCTCACGCTCCTGGCCCAGTCATGCACCTTGATCGGGATGTGTCCCTGGTCGTGATACATGGCGATGACGGCGTCGTATTTACCGTCAATGGCCTGGTTGAAAACCGTATCGGCCGGGATTGGGCCCGTCGCGTCGATGCCCTTCTCTTGGGCTTGCGCAACAGCCGGCTCAATCTGCTCAGCCTCTTCCGTGCCTATGAGTCCGCCATCTGAGGCATGTGGATTCAAGGCCGCGACTCCAATGCGGGGACTGTCGAATCCCCACTCCCTGAAGCACTGGTCCGTCAACTCGATCTTGCCCAGAACGTTGTCGATAGTTACGTAGTCGCAAGCCACTCTCAGCGATCGGTGAGTAGTCAGATGCACCACGCGGAGAGTCCCCGCCATCAGCATTGTGGCAACATTGGACGCCTGCGTCTGGCTCTGGAAGATCTCCATGTGGCCAATGTCTTTGTGGCCTGCAAGGCTGCACGCCACTTTGTTGATCGGGGCGGTTGTAATTGCAGCGACCTTTCCAGAAGCAGCGAGTTCACCAGCCTTCAGGATCCACTCGACCGAGGCTTTACCTGCGACCGGAGAGACGGCGCCATATTCGATGCTGTCGTAGTCCAGGTTCTCCAGATCCAGAACGTCGACTTCTCCATGCTGCCCCAGAACGTCCTCCAGGTCATGCACGACACGAGCGCGCCCGCCGCTGCCAATCAGGTCGAGGGCCGCATTCATAGAGCCCGCATTCCCAACTACGAAGGGCCTGCACTTCTCATAGACCCAGGGATCCTGAAGTGCCTTGGCAGTAACCTCTGCTCCGATTCCTGCTGCGTCGCCCATCGTAATAGCGACCAGGGGGCGCTGGTTCATGAAGAATTGCCTCCGCGGCTGAAATGCATTCCTTAAGCATTATACATTGCTTGGCCGCCGACGGAGGATGATGTTAACCAGGAATGGAGAGGAGAGGAGGCTGTCCCCTCTACAGCCAGTAGAGGGGACTTCAGAGACAGGAAGTTACTCGCACTTGCTGTAGCCGCAGTCGAGACAGTTGAGACATCCTTCCTGCGGGATTAGCCTGCCGGAACACTTGGGGCAGCGCGCTCCTGAGGGCGCCCGTGAGTGCCCATTTCCGTTCGAAGGTACATTTGACCGGCGAGTAGATGGGAACAGCCCCGGTTGAACGACCGTCGGCTGCTGTTCCTCAGACGGACCTGCCACGGCCCGGTGTCCGGCATGAATGTGATTGACCAGCGTGTGAGCCATGGCGTCTGGCGCCGAACGGATCAAAGTCCCGCCGTCCCAGGCAGGGCAGCAAGTTATGCCCTGCAGGTGCGCCACAATTTGGTCAGGATCAATCCCTGATCGCAGGGCAAGAGACACCAGCCGGGATACGGCTTCGAGGTTAGCGGAGTCGCATCCGCCAGCCTTGCCGAGCGTTGTAAAGACCTCAAAGGGCTTGGATTCTTCGTCGAAGGTTATTGTGACGTACATGTTGCCGTGGCCCGTGCGGACGCGATCGGTCACGCCAGCTACGGAAGTAGGTCGTTCTCTAGGTACCAGCATTCTTGCCTGTTCGACGATTGCCTCACCTGTATCCGTGGAATCGGACCTCGTCTCCAGTACCTGCATCGACTTCGATCCATCGCGATATACGGTTACAGCCTTGCACCCAGTCTCCCATGCGAGCTCGTAGGCCTCCCGCACATCGTCAATCGTAGCGCTATTGGGCAGGTTGATCGTCTTGGATACAGAGTTGGTGACGTGTTTCTGCCACGCAGCCTGCATCCGGACGTGAGCTTCAGGGCTAATCGCCATCGACGTCCGGTAGATCGCCGGATTAAGCCCGTGCTCCTTCAGGATACTCTCTGCCCCTTCAGGGTTATCGGTGATCTCTTCCAGCACCTGCCTGACCCGGGCATCGCTACCCAGTTCTGCCCGGAGTGATTCTGAAATCGACACGGGCGCATCGAGAAGCCTCGAGCTGCTACCCTCATGGTCCTTCCAGAGTACGTTCGACCACCAGGCCAAGGCGAAGTGGGGCTCTATCCCGCTCGAGCAGCCTGCGAGCCGGCTGATGGTCCCAGTCGGGGCAATTGTAACGATGCTGGAGTTCCGAACCGGAGGAAGACCCCTGTCCTTAAGCGCAGACCTTTCGTATTCGGGGAAAGGTCCTCGCTCGCGCGCCAAATTAGCAGACTCGTCCCAGGCTATTTTTTGGATGAAGCCGCCCAGTTCGTCGGCGAGGTCAAGCCCCTCCTGTGAATCGTATGGAATGTTCATCCTGACCAGGGCATCGGCCCAACCCATCACCCCAAGGCCAATCCGGCGGGTGGCCAGATTGACTTCCCGCAGCTTGGGAAGCGGGAACGTGTTCACATTGATGACGTCGTCTAGGAATCGAACGGAGGTCCTGACCGTATCCTCTAGCAACTTCCAGTCGAAGTGTCCATCAACCACATGCCCGTCCAGGTTTATGGAGCCAAGACAGCAGTTGCCGTAGTTTTCCAGGAACTCTTCACCACATGGATTGGAGGTCTCGATCCTTCCCATCTGGGGATTCGGAGCCGTTTCCCAGACGCGGTCCATGAAGACCACGCCGGGGTCACCAGTCTTCCAGGCCGACTGCGAAATCTCATCCCACAGGTCGCGGGCACGGATGGTCTCTACTACTACATCAGTGGGACCACTGCCCTCGTCTCTGGGGTTAACTAGATCCCACTCGGCGTCATCTCTGACTGCCTGCATGAATGCGTCTGTTATCTGCACCGAGATGTTGAAGTTCTGCAGCGTGTCGTCGTCGTCCTTGCAGGTAATGAACTCCCGAATATCTGGGTGGGAGTCACGGAGCTGTCCCATATGCGCGCCGAGCCTGAAGGCCCCCTGTGTCAACGTCGCGCCAACCGACGAGTACAACTTCATGACTGCGATTGGTCCACATGCGTGGCCGTGAGTAGTCTTAATCATGTCGTTGCGGGGACGGAGCTTGGAGAAGCCAAAGCCGATTCCTCCTCCCCACTTCTCGATCATTGCGGCGTCGTGCGCAACGTCCATGATCGATTCCATGTTGTCTTCTGGCGTGACCACGAAACACGCAGAGAGGCAGCCTCTTCCCGTACCTGCGTTAACAAGCGTTGGTGAGTTCGGCAGGAACTTCAGAGAAGCGAGCAGGTCAAAGAACCTGTTTTCCCAGATGGTCTGCACTGGCTCATTCTCGCCCTGAGAGACGGCCAGCGCGACCCGTCGGAATAGCTCGGCGGCGGTTTCGGTCGGGTTACCATCCTCGTCCTTCCGAAGGTAGCGCTGTTCGAGGATGACGCGCGCATTCTCAGAAAGTGCAAGCCCGTCCTGCGCCGCTGGTGCATGCGTCTCGGAATTCGATTGCTCAGCGAGCGATTGGACTATCCGGCTTCGTAGTTCGCCGGACACTCCTTCAAGTAGTCTCTCTACTTCGCTGACGAGATCCACGCGAGGCTCTTCGTGCTTTGACCCGCTCTTCTCTTGGTCCACGTACATTGCCGTGTCTCCTGATAAGAATTTCTATGGATTGACTCTGTGGGATATGGATTTCATTCTGATGTAACGCGTAGCTCACAAGAACATAATAGAACGAACATTTATTCTGAGGCAAGCGGGATAGAGTTCGCTTTTGTCGCCGTCTGTTCCCTACTGGGAACCAACTACTGGACGTTGGGTACGCCTCGTGCGTCGCCCGTTTCGCAGGGGTGGGATAGAATCCTCGTCGATCAGGCTGAATTGGCCTGGATGATCCTTGTAGTCTGTTGTTTCAGGTTCCAGCAGGGCATCGATCGCCTCTTTGAAGGACTCAATATCTCTGAAGTCCCTATAGACACTGGCGAACCTGACCCACGCCACACGGTCCAGTTCAGCAAGCTTTGTCATGACTGCCTCCCCGATGGCGCGAGAAGAGAATTCGGCGCGTCCAGACTCCGTGAGTTGTCGCTCGATTTCGTCCACGAGCTTATCTATGCTGCCGACTGGCAGAGGTCTTTTGGCACAGGCCTTACTCAAACTGGAGAAGAGCTTTTCGCGCTGGAATTCCTCCCTGCGACCATCTCTCTTGGCAACCATGATTGATCGCATCTGTATGTATTCATACGTGGTATAACGCCTCTCGCATTCCACGCATTCACGTCGGCGCCGTATCCCGTCGCCAGCATCACGAGAATCAATCACCCTGGAATCTGAATGGCCGCAATAGGGGCAGCGCATCGCCTTTTCTCTTTCTTATACAATTCTAGGAAAAGTACAGAAAACCACAACTTATTGGGTTAGGTGTGTAAGTTTACACTATATGTGGGGTTTGTCAAATGACTTTTCCCACACTTTGAGGGCGATTAAGATACCCGCTATCTGGAGTGCAGGGCAGTGCGAAAAGCCCGATTTACCGCGACACGGAGAGGCAATCGGAGCGTGATGGCGCCTGCGGAGCTGGTCACGCGGGCCGTTCCCTCCACCAGGGCCATGAATCCCTCCCGTTCTATCTTGTAGAAACAAGAATGGGGGGATTGCCGGACTTCATGGTCAGCAGGTCCCAAAAAAGTAGAGGCCGGGAGCGCTGCCCGCATGCTCCCGGCCTCAATTGCAGTTACTGTTGAGTCGTTTAGAGTCCGCTGTTGCGTGCTCGCGAGTACCTTCGCAGGAATGGCGGGAGGTCGAGATCGCGCTCGCCACCGCTCTCCAAGGCTTCCGACAGCATCCGATCTATCTGTGCCTCGCGTTCATCGATGGTGTTCTCAGTCGGGAACCCGGTGGCGATGATCGTTAGCTTGATCTCATTCTCCATCTTGAGATCGGTGACCATGCCGAAGATGATATTCGCGTCGGGATCGACCACGCGCTTGATCACTTCGGCCGCCTCATGCAGCTCGTTCAGCTTGAGATCGCTGCCACCGGTGATGTTGAAGAGGATGCCGCGAGCGCCTTCTATCGAGACGTCGAGCAGCGGGTTGGTTATGGCGTGCTGAGCCGCCTCTCGTGCACGGTGCTCGCCCATACCCCAGCCGATGGACATCCACGCTGGACCAGCGTCCCGCATAATGGCGTTGACGTCAGCAAAGTCCACGTTGATGTCGCCGGCAACTGTTACGAGTTCGGCGATTGACTGTACGCCCATTCTGAGAACGTCGTCTGCCATCTTAAAGGCGTTCTCGGCAGTAATCTCGTCCTCGGCGATCACGTGAAGACGCTCGTTGGGAATCACCAGCAGCGTATCAACGTAATCTGCAAGTCTTCCAATGCCTTCATCAGCCACTTTCATCCGGCGCAGGCCCTCGAATTCGAAGGGCTTGGTGACGACCGCGACTGTAAGTGCGCCCGTCTCCTTCGCTATCTGAGCGAGGGTCGGAGCGGCGCCGGTACCGGTGCCTCCACCCATTCCAGCGGCAATGAAGACCATATCGGAGTCGCGTATGACCTCGTAGAGGTCTTCCCGGCTCTCCTCTGCAGACTTGGCTCCAAGCTCAGGCATACCTCCGACACCCTTACCCTGAGTGAGCTGATCGCCAATTCTGACTTTCATCGGAACGTCACTGCGGACGAGTGCCTGGGAGTCGGTGTTGACCACCATGTAGTCAACGCCTGGGATCCGCTCCCTGAACATTCTCGAGACAGCATTGGATCCACCGCCGCCTACACCCACAACCTTAATGCGGGCAATATTCTCTTGCTCGCCCCGAAAGGATGTCATTCTGTTCCCCCCATATCTGGTGTGCTAATGGTCATTACCTTGGTGAAAGCCACTTGCGTAGCCTTGAACTGAAGGTCCGCTCGGGAACTTCATTCCTACGTTCAGTTGGTTCGTCCTCCACGCCCACTTTGCCGCTCGGCTGCCTCAGCGCCCAGCGCAATAACCCGACGCTTGTCGCGAACTCGGGGGCTCGCAGAGCCTCAGGTACATCCAGGCTGGAATTGGCGCCGCCAATGCGTAGTTTCGGAGTGAGTTGGCGCTTGAACAAATCGTCGATTCCTGGCAGCTGGGAGCTACCTCCAGTAAGTACGACATTAGCAGAGCCCGGATCCTGTATTCCAGCCTCCGTCATCTTCAATCGAATCATCCTTGCGAGCTCAACTGCCCGCTCTCGCATGAGTTGGGAAAGCTCTTGTAGCGCTACTCTGCGCTGCCTGACACGACCAGGTACTGGCAGGATGATCTCATCGGCGGCACCGAAGATTGACGTATCGGTGTGGCCATGCTCCAGCTTGGCTGCCTCGGCCGCCGCGTAATCTGTCCCATAGGTGACGCAGATGTCGTTCGTGAACTGGAATCCACCCACGGGAAGAATCGCAGTTAACTCAATGGCGCCTCTGTCGAAGACGATCAGGTCCGACGTTCCACCACCAATATCAACCAGGACCACTCCCTGGTAACGCTCGCGTTCTGTCAAGACGGCCTCGGCACTCGCGACCGGTTCGAGGACCAGCGCCTCTACCTCAAGTCCCGACCTCTCTACGGCGCCTGTCAGGCTCTGTACCAAGGATACCTCAGCTGACACCACGTGACTCTCAACTTCGAGCTTACGCGTGTGCATGCCGAGAGGGTCCTTGATTCCGCTCTGACCATCTAAAGTGTAGTTTCTCGGGAGGGCATGAATTATCTGCCGGCCGGGCCTGGCTCCTGCTTTCGCGACTGCGAACGGGACCCTGTCAAGGTCGTCTCGCGTGATTACCCCTTTCGACGCAGCCCAGCCGATCAGGTCCGAACGGCTGTCGAATGAAACATGCGAACCAGTAACGCCAACGTATGCCGTTCTGACAGTCAAAGCAGCCTGTCGTGCAGCGTCTTGGATGCATGCGCGAACCGCCTCAGCTGCGTCGGGCATGTCAGTGACGACTCCCCTGGCGAGACCACGCGATGGAACGACGCTGAAAGAGACCACATGGAACTGCTCGTCGCCAACCCGGCGAGCGACGATGGTGCACACTTTCGTTGTGCCCACATCGACCGCCACCAAAACATTAGGGTCTTGCGTCATGCCGTGTTCTCCAGAAAGTTCCCCAACTGACTTGCATTACGTGCTCGCCCCACCAGGAAATAAGCACTCTTCCCCCTGCCCTAGATCTTCTGTGCGACGCGCATCCGGGCGCTTCGCGCGCGAGGATTGCTGCGAACCTCAGTGATACTCGGTTTTATCACCCGTGTGTTGACCGCTCTGAGAATAGGGGTGCTGTCACACTGGCACTCTGGCAAGAGTGGTGGGCACTTGCACGAGGAAGCAGCGTCGCGAAGAAAGTTCTTGACTAAACGATCTTCCACCGAGTGATAGCTGATTACTGCGAGCCTTCCACCTCGACTCAATGCCTTGACGGCCCCTGCGAGACCCATTTCCAGGTTCTTCATTTCAGAGTTGACCGCCATTCGCAGGGCCTGAAAGGTGCGTGTGGCAGGGTGGTTTCGACTTTCAACGGGCCAGTGAAGTGACTTCGTAACAATGTCGGCCAGTTCCAGGGTGCTCTCAATCCGACGATTGGCTACTATCCCACGTGCCACTCTTCGGGCCCGAGGTTCTTCACCGAGGGAGCTGATGATTTGCTCCAACTGCACCTGAGGCCAGTTGTTAACAATGTGATACGCAGTCAACTCGCTGGCAGGGTCGAATCTCATGTCAAGTTCAGCGTCGAACCTGAAGCTGAAGCCCCGTTCTGCTGTATCGAGCTGGGCCGAAGAAACTCCCAAGTCGAATAGAATGCCGGAGCAGCCTTTGGGGAATTTCTTTTCCCCAATTTCTGCGACCTCGGCAAAGTTCCCATGGACAATAGTAAGTCTGTCAGACCACATTCTCAGTCGTTCGTTGGCTCTCTTGAGCGCATCAAGGTCCAAGTCGATACCCAGGAGCTGGGCTCCGGGAATTGATCTGAGAATTGCTTCTGCGTGTCCACCGTCGCCAAGGTTGCAGTCAATGAATGACCCTCCTGGTGTGGGAGGAAGAGCCATCATGACCTCAGGCACCATTACTGGCAAGTGGGTCGAAGGAGTATCCGTTTCGGCTGCAAGACCGGCCATGTCACTTTGGTCCTGCGGATTGGTGTGTCCGCGAGTGTGCTAGTTCCCTACCCGTTTTACCGGCAATTAAGTCGGCCAATTTACGCGGGACAGACTACACGCGCCGGAATGCCTCATCCTCTCCACGCTGCCCCGCCTAAAGAGAGCACGAAACCTTATCCTCCACCATGTTAACATAGCATCGGATTCGTAACTCTCAGACTTGAAGCGCCGCACCTATTGAACGGCTCTCTTCAAGTGACACGATCAGTTTCCTATCGATTCCAACGGATGCGCAAGGCCTATTGGGGACTATTATAGTGTTCTTTGAAATGAGTACCGAAAATGTCAGAGAATTCGTTCAAATTCGCCGTATTGACAATCAGCGACGCCGGTTCCAAGGGTGAGCGCGAAGACTCGAGCGGCGACGTAATAGTCGAGCTGATGACTGAAGCTGGATTTTCGCAGGTCCGCCGCACCATTGTTCCCGACGAGGTCGACCAGATAAGTGCACGCCTAAGCGAATGGTGCGACTCAGCCGATGCGGATGTGGTGGTTACGACCGGCGGAACTGGACTCGGCCCAAGGGATGTCACTCCAGAGGCGACACGAGAAGTTATCGACATCGAGGCACCAGGAATAGCAGAGGCGATGCGCATGGAGACGTTAAAGAACACTCCCTTCGCGATGCTAAGTCGCGGGGTTGTGGGCGTTCGCAACGGCTGCCTGATCGTGAATCTACCTGGCAGTCCTACCGGCGTGCGCGAGACCCTAGAAGTCGCCTTAACGTCAATACCTCACGCACTCGAAATGATCAGGGGATGGCGTACGCACGCTGATCCATAAATCTTCCATGATGCGTTTCCACGTCCTCACCCTATTCCCCGAGATGTTCGAAGGGGCTCTGAGCTACGGCATACTGTCCCGCGCCATAGATCGGGAAATCCTCTCCGTGGGGCTGCACAACATTAGGGACTTTACTCACGACCGCCATTCAACAGTTGACGACTACCCATATAGTGGTGGTCCTGGGATGGTCATGAAACCTGAGCCCCTGTTCGAGGCGGTAGAGAAGGTCAGAGAGTCCAAGGGCATCAGTGATGCGGCACCGGTAATCCTGCTCACACCACAGGGGAGAGTCTTCAATCAGTTGGCTGCCGAAGAACTTGCGGAACAGGACGACATCCTGCTTATCTGCGGACGTTACGAGGGTTTTGACGAGCGAGTGCGGCAGCACCTGGCAACCGATGAGCTGAGCATCGGAGACTACGTTCTAGCTGGTGGGGAGGTTGCAGCGATGGTCGTGATCGAAGCAGTGTCACGGTTGGTACCCGGAGTCGTAGGGTCGCCGGAGTCCCCCGCCAACGACTCGTTCACTACAGGGCTGTTGCAACACCCGTTGTACACGAGGCCGGCAAGTTTTCGGAGCATGGACGTCCCCGAAGTTCTACTCTCCGGCCACCACGCCGAAGTAGCCCGATGGCAGCGACGGGAAGCTCTCAGGCGTACCTATGAACGCAGACCCGACCTATTGGAGCAACTTGGTCCAGATCATCTTTCCGAGGATGACAAGCTATATCTACAAGCCCTACGCCGCGCGTAGAACAGGCAAAATGCGTCCTTTTGAAGCCTGTTTCAGGCCGTTCGGTTAGTATCCAATTCGTTGGCTGCGCTATAATCCCCCATCAACCTGAGAGGTATGCATATGAGAGGAAAGGACTTTCTCTGGCTGGCAGACTTGGAGTCCGAAGAGGTCGGGCAGATGGTCCGCAAGGCTCGCGAGATGAAAGAGGGCGGGACTCCTCGCGCAATGGACGGAAAAGTTGCCGTGCTCTTATTCGAAAAGCCCTCGCTGAGGACTAGAGTTAGCTTCGAGGTTGGCGTCAAGCAGATGGGTGGTACCTGCATCTACTTGAGCGGCGCCGACGTGGGAATGGGTACGCGAGAGCCTGCAGAGGATGTTGCGCGCGTACTCGACAGACTGGTGGACGTGATAATTGCCAGGGTGTTTTCGCATCGACACCTGGAGATTCTTGCTGAATACTCGTCTATACCTGTCGTGAATGCATTGTCGGACCTTGCCCACCCCTGCCAGGCTGTTGGCGACCTGCTGAGCATGACTGAGCACAAGGGTGACCTCTCCGGATTGAACGTTGCCTACGTAGGTGATGGGAACAACATTGCCTCTAGTCTCGCAATAGCCTGTGCGTCAGTCGGGGCCAATTTCACCGTTGCCTCTCCCCCGGAGTACAAAGTTCCGGAGGTCGCTTGGAGCATTGCGGAACGGCGCTCTGCTGAGGTTGAGACCATTTTGCAGTGGACAGAGTCGCCGGAGGCTGCAGTCGAGGGAGCCGACGTCGTCTATACCGACGTATGGATCAGCATGGGTGACGAGGCGGAAGCCGATGAAAGGCGGGAAGTGTTCTCTACCTATCGTGTGACTGGCGACCTCATGGAGCGAGCCGACAAGTCGGCAGTCTTCATGCACGACATGCCGGCACACAGGGGTGAGGAAATCGACGTCCATATGCTGGACCATCCCCAGTCAATAGTCTTCCATCAAGCCGAAAACCGACTGCATGCACAAAAGGCGATACTGGCGGAACTGCTGTCAGGGTAACTCTGCCCACTCCGTGGCCCCTAACGCCAATTCCTATAGGTTGAGTACTTTCTTCGCGTTGTCAAGAAGTACCTTTCGTCGTACTTCGTCCCGTATGTCCAACTGGTCGAAGCCTGAGAGCCATCTGTCTGGAGGCAGATAGGGGAAGTCCGAACCGAACAGCACCTTATCTTGAAGACGGGTGTTTGTTTCGTCGATCAGTGCTTGCGGGATGTATCTCGGTGCCCATCCTGAAAGATCGAGATACACGTTCGGCTTGTGAAGCGCGACAGCAATCTGCTCCTCTACCCAAGGCCAGGCAGGGTGCGCCATTATGATCGTCAGACCGGGGAAGTCTGCGGCGATGTCGTCGACGTGCGGGATTGGCGCAGCGTACTTGAGCTTCATACCCCCGCCGCCGGGCATTCCTACGCCCGCCGCGGCGAATCCAGAGTGAAGCAGAAGTGGCACCCCTAGCTCTTCGCACTTCTCGTATAGCGGGTAAAAGCGAGAGTCGCCTGGGAAGAATGCCTGGTGGATGGGATGGAGCTTGAGACCCTTAAGCCCGAGTTCCTTAACTGCACGCTCCAGCTCGTTAACTGCCCAACGGTCCTTCCAAGGATCTACTGTGGCAAAACCCACGAACTGCTCTGGATGCCCCTTAACAAGTGCAGCAACGTAGTCATTCGTGTCAGGTTGATCACCTGTCGAAGTCTGTGCATCAACTGAAAACACAACTCCAAATATGTCCCACTCTCTGTACCTATCAGCCAATTCCTCGGCTTTGCGCGGTGGGTCAGTAAGTCCAAAAAAGCTTCTCAAGCTCTCTTCTATGACCATGTCCGGCAGGCCGGGCTGCCTGGGTACATGGACGTGCATATCGATAGCGCGCATTGAGGGAATTCCTCCAGACAAATGTTAATAGTAAGACGCAATTGTACTCTATTCTTGCTATTCACTTGCCTCAGAACTCGATCTCCTGCGCCTGCGAATCGGAGCTGCACCGTCGCCCTCTTCCCAGAAATAGACGACATTGTCCTGCCGGTTAAGTTCCAAAGTCTTGCCCAGCAGGCCCGCAGCGGTTGCCAGTCTTCTGCGAATTCCTGCCGTAGTTTCACCTTCGTTTGCCGTCACTTTGCCTGCTTGACCAGGCTCAAGTTTTCTCAGAATATCGACGTATTCGCGCAGAACCACGCCGCGTTTGCCAGAAAGCGTAAGCTCCAGTTGGGCTTCATTCAGAGGTACTATTTCAAATGTTGGCACTAAACTACTCCCAATTGTTGAAATTGGAAGGCATCATAAAGCCGCGAGATTGTGAATGCAATTTAGCGAGAAATTTTCGCTATTTCTGAACTCGTCCACAGATATCTGCAAACAATTCGAGAGTGAGCAACAGTCGAGCCAACTTGCCAACTTGAATGGCCACCGTATCAGTCGGTGAACAGGTACGCCAGTCCCAGACTGTCGGCGAGATCCAAGAGCGCAAACATGTGACGAGTGCTGGGGTGCGTCTGACTCTTCCTCCAGCGTCTCATGGTCTGTGGATGGGTCCCAACGCGGCGATTCATTTCCGCCCATGAAAGGCCAGATGCCTCTTTGAACTGCTCTAAACGTAGAGGAAAGTTATCGGGGACTACATAGGATTCACTGCTGCTGAATGGACGATGGCTCTGCAACGTGCACGTTCCTCCGAGGGGCGTGCGAAGGCTCCACCATGAAAGTCAGGAGTGAAGAAGTCCTTCGCACAGGCGACTCATGCAATCGGGCTTGTAGATGTGACGAGTTGGCTCACAACGCGAAGAATGCTATCACCGATTTCGTATAAATAACGTTTAAGAAATGCGAGTTAATGTAACGAAATCTGTATAATTTAGTGTCTTTTGTGGTATAGTTGGCCTGAGACTCGCTGGAATCGCAATAGTACCAATCCTTGGGGGACCTTTGAGTCCTTGTCCAATGAGGTGGGAAAATGCCGATTGCCGACGAACGTGACGTGGAAATCGAGGCGCTGAGAGAGCGCCTTTCGCGGCTTAGCGAGGCCAGCCTTCGGATCAACGAAAGCCTCAACCTTGACCGAGTCCTCCAGGGTGTCCTGGATAGCGCCTGCGCTCTGACCGGAGCCGTCTATGGCGTTATTCTGCTCCTGGATGAAGAGCAGCAGGTCCAGGACTGCCTGGCTTCCGGATTGACATCTGAACAGGCAGCGCAGTTGTGGGAGATGGAGGACGGCAAGAGGCTCTTCCAGCGAATTAGTGGACTCTCTCATGCCGTGAGAGTTCGGGACTTCCAGACCTTCATAAGGGAACTGGGCTTGCCTGTGTTCCAGTCGACCGTGCAGTAGAGTACGCCCTTCCCCTTCCTGATTGCCCCTATCACATACTTGGGGAACCTAACCGGCGTCATTTACCTAGGCGACAAGGCATCAGGCGAGGGGTTTACTTCTGAGGACGAGGAGACCATCGTGATGTTCGCCTCCCAGTCGGCCCTTGTAATAGAAAACGCCCGACTCTACCGAGACGAACAGCGAGCCCGCAGCGATCTGGAAGCATTGGTCGACACCGTCCCAGTCGGTGTGCTGGTATTTGAGTCTCAGACGGGCATCCCAACCTACGTTAATCGCGAGACGAGAAGGATTAGCTCCAAGCTTGCCTCCCCCGAGTTCACTCCCGAAGAGGTTCTCCGGATCCTGACAATTCGGCGTGCGGGCAGCGAAGATGATGCCTTTAAGGAGTTGCCGCTGACGACGATGCTTAGGGACGCTGAGATGGTACGGGCAGAAGAGATCGTCATCAGCGTGCCGGACGGCGAGAGTGTCACAACTCTCGTTAACGCTACCCCGATACGTTCGCAAGATGGCGAGGTCGAGTCATATGTCGTAACACTCCAGGACATGACCCCGCTGCAGGAAGTGGAGCGTCTAAAAGCTGAGTTCCTCGGCACAGTTAGCCATGAGTTGCGCGCCCCACTTAGCTCCATCAAGGGCTCGGCAGCAACCCTGGCAGGGTCGTGGGCCTCACTCGATCCTGCCGAGCTTGATCTGTTCTTCCGGATCATAGAGCAGGAGGCTGACCGCATGAGCAGCCTGATTACCGACCTGCTCGATGTAGCCCGTATCGAAGCGGGAAGCCTGTCGATCTCGCCAGTTCCATCTGAAGTAGCAGTGTTGATCGATGAAGCCAGAGGCACATTTCGGACTTCGGGCGGAGGCAACGACTTTCGGATTGAGCTTCCATCGGACCTGCCTCCGGTCATGGCAGACAGGCGACGCATAGTCCAGGTCATGATCAATCTGCTGTCCAACGCTGCCCGGTACCTGATCAACGTCAACTATTCTTGCCGGTTTAGCGCCAACTACTTTTGCCGGTCTGACTCGTTATCTGTCTGACGATT
>JAGWBK010000009.1 GCA_021295915.1 Dehalococcoidia bacterium | reverse complement strand
GCCGGATGGGACTGGATAGAGGAAGCGGTCCAGGGTCTACCTTCCCGTCATGCGGCATACTCAGACTGAAACGGTATAACTTTGTGCAGTACGCGCCGCCAATTGAGTCGCTCAGATCCAGGACGTTGACGCCGTCCAGCGCCTGTTGACTGGTCATGAATTCCCACCGTCAGCTAAAGTCTGGGGCAGAGGATAACAACGCAGTACGACCGGTGGCTAGGTTGGACAACGACATGCCGGCCGGTTTGACGCTGCTTTCACCACTCCGTTACATTCCTCGAACCGTTGCAGAAACAGGGAGGGACATGCGATGACAACCCAGGCCGAAGAGTTCAGGCGAGTCCACTCGTATCTCCAAACGCAGGGCGAGCGATACACGTTTTCCGAACTTTGGTCGCGACTCATTCGGGCACGGATCACGGTAATGGACGCAGTCGAAGGCGTTACCCAGGAGCAGGCGGAATTCAGATTCGACCCTGATGAGTGGAGCATCTCAGAGGTGCTTCACCACGTGCTGACGAGCTCTGGGAGGGTTGCCGAGACCATCGAAGCTCTATCGCGCGGCGAGTCCATCAACCCAGGGCGAATCGACCCGCCACGGGAGGAGACGTCGGAGACGATCGATGAACTCACGAGGCGGCTGCGCGAGGACTCGATTGCATGGACGGCGCTGACTCAACGGCTCCCTGCTTCGCCGCCAACCGAGCCAACTGCCCCCCATCCGATGTTCGGCGAACTGCACGCCCGTGCTTGGTACCTGTTCCAGAGGGTTCACGACCTCGATCACGCCGGACAGATAGAGAAGAACAAGCAGGCCGAGGACTATCCCAGCAGCGAGAACCAGTCATGAAGATTGCAGTCAACGTCACGACCGACGCTCCAGGCGACTGGGAGAGCGCTGTCTCATTCGCTCTCGAGGCCGAACGACTCGGTGCCGTGTCGATCTGGTCCGGAGAGTCCTGGGGATTTGATGCAATCACTCCCCTGGCCTTCCTGTCGTCGAGCACGACGCAAATTGGATTGGGAACTGGGATAGTCCAACTCGGCAGCCGCTCTCCAGCGAACCTTGCCATGACGGCCATGTCGATGCAGTCTCTGTCTAACGGCAGGTTTTTGTTGGGACTAGGAACCAGTGGCCCGCAGGTTATTGAGGGCTGGCACGGCATCTCCTTCTCACGTCCTGTCCAGCGCACGCGGGAGATCATCGAGATCGTGAGAATGGCGACCTCAGGAGAGAGGGTCGCCTACGACGGCGAGGTGTACCAACTGCCCCTGCCGGACGGCGAGGGCCGGTCCATCCGGTCCAGCTCCGAACCCGTGCATGTGCCTATCTACGTCGCGGCTCTTGGGCCTCGCAACCTGGAAATGACCGGCGAGCTTGCAGACGGCTGGGTCGGCGGCTCATTCATCCCGGAGACTGCTGAGGTCTTCCTGAAACACATCAGGACCGGCGTTGAGCGGTCCGGCAGGAGTCTGGCTGACCTCGATCTCCAGATCCCAGTGTCGGTCGAGTTCACTGACGATGTCGAAGAGGCCGGCAAGAGGCACGCCCGCGGCTACGGCTTTACGTTCGGCGCGATGGGGTCCCTCAGGAACAATTTCTACAAGAACGCCTTTGCGCGACAGGGATTCGAAGAGGACGTCAACGAGGTCCAGAGGCTCTGGATGGCACGCGAGCGTGACGCTGCCCGCGAGCGGGTCCCCGTCGAACTCGCAATGAAGGCCAACATGATCGGCACACCGGAGATGGTTGCGGAACGCCTGAGAGTCTATCACGACGCCGGTATCACTACGTTGCGCCTGGGCCTCGCTGGAGCGAACGCTGAGGAAAAGCTGGACACCCTGGGGCTGACCATGGACCTGGTCAGAGGGATGGAAAGTTCCGACTGAGAGTTTCTGGGTAGACCCAAACAGGTTTCAGAGTGCAGGCTCTTCCTGCTGTGGCTGGACCCTCGCCCGGACACTTCTGACCTCTTCCCTCAGCGCCGAGAGCATGAGGTCTTCTTCGTCCGCAGTGAGTTCCATGTCTCGCATGACGGAAGCGGCCTCGGACATCATCCGTCCTCTCACCGTCGAGTAGTCGCTGTCCGTCATGTTGCCAAGACCGTGGTCAAGTTCTGCGCTCGCAAGGCCTGATACGGCTGCATCCCAGCGCCTCATGAGGTCAGCCTGGGGAGCGCCCTCGTCGTAGTCGAATTCGTCCCTACGAAGACCAACCACGAAGGGCCAGAGGATGAAGAGCGCCGGAACGATAGCCAGCAGGAGACCGATCAGTACGAGCACGCGACTCAGGCCCTCACAGTGCCAGCGCCGGTCCTGGACGGTGCGACAGCCGGAGTCAGCCGACGTCTGGGTGACAGCGCGAACAGCGTCCCCAGCACCAGGATGGGCCCGGACGCCCACATCCACCACACCATCGGATTGATCAGTACTCGAAAGATCGCAGGGCCTTCACGGTCGAACTCCGACGGCACGATGTAAAAGTCCTCGATCGGCGTGCTGTGGATCGCGCCCTGCGTCGATGCGATCCTGAAGGCCGGGTACTCAGCCCGCAGCGCCTCCATGATTCCAAGATAGCTGTCTCCCTTGAACACCTCGAATCGTGCGTAGTCCTCCTGGCGGTCGGCGAATGTCGCGTGCCTCGTGCCGATGAATGTGAAGCTATAGTCCCCCACTGTAGCAGAGTCGCCAGTCGTCATCGCGAAGTCCCGCTGGACGCTGTAGAACGACGAAGCTATCGCCCCCGCAGCCAGCATGATGATCGCGAGGTGCACGATGTACCCGCCGTACCTCGGCCTGTTGGCGGACAGCAACCGCACAAATGCGACCGGGTATTCTTCGCCCCCTCTGTGGCGTGCAAGGGTGCCCCGCAGCCACTCGTAGAGAATGCCCGTCACCACGAGCCCACACGTCATGAAGGCAACCAGCGCCACCGGCCGGGTTATGCCGATAGCCAGAAGAACGGCCCCGGTGATCAGCCCTCCGGCAAGTGGGACTCGCACAAGTCTCAGCGCGTGAGAGACTGTCGCTCTCCGCCATGGAAGGAGCGGCCCCAGACCCATCATGAGCACGATGAGCAAAAGCACCGGCCCATTCACCCGGTTGAAGAATGGCTGGCCCACCGTGACAACGGTGTCGTTAGCCGCTTCAGAGAAAATCGGAAAGATCGTTCCCCAAAGAGTGACGAACGCCACAGTCAGGAAGAGCACGTTTTGCGCCAGGAAAACGCTCTCGCGGGACAGCGCCGACTCAAGTTGGCCACGGCTGCGTAGCGTATCTGACTTCCAGATGAACACCGCCACCGCGCCGACCAGGGTGACGATCATGAACGCCAGGAACACCCAGCCCATCGTCGACTGCGCGAACGAATGCACTGACGGCACGGGACCCCCGCGGTTGATGAACATTCCCATCTGCGCCATCGTGAAGCCTACAATGATGATTATCATGTTCCACATTCGGAACATGCCCCTGCGCTTCTGCACCATGATGGAGTGAACGAACGCTGTCATGGCAAGCCACGGCATCAGCGCGGAGTTTTCGACCGGGTCCCATGCCCAGTACCCTCCCCAGCCGAGGATCGTGTATGCCCACCACGAGCCCAGCATGAGCCCGACCGTTAGTATCACCCAGGAGACCATACCCCACAGTCGCCCCTGGTCCACCCACTCGTCGTTTCCTCCCCTGTTTGCTAATAGCGCCCCAATAGCAATCGAAAACGGAATCGCTACCGATACAAGGCCAGCCATCTGCAACGGAGGGTGTATGAACATCCCAAAGTGGACGAGCAGCGGGTTGATCCCCTGACCATCGAGGGGAACGATTGCCAGTCTCGCAAGGGGGTTGGCCAGGAACACCATGACCCCAAGCAGGAACGCGAGCACCAGCGACATGATGCCAGTGGCATATGGGGACGTGTATGGCAGCGCCTTGCGAATGCCTGCAACGGCAATGACCGCCATGAGCGAGAACACGACCGCGATGTACAGCATCGACCCGGAGTTCCCAGCGTAGAACGCGACCCATGTGTACGCCTGCGGCATCGCCAGGTTGCTGTTTTCAGCAACGTACTTTACCGAGAAGTCGTTGGTCACAAAGGCGTAAACGAGCGCCGCCGTGGCCACGAGAAGCAGAGGCAACACACTGTACAGCGCGTACCTCCCGCTGACGAGCAGCTCGGAAGAGCGCCTCGATACGCCGATGATCGATGCCGCTGCGGCGTACACCGACGCCATTAACGCGAGAACGAGGGCGATCTGGCCGGCTTCTACGATCACTGTTGTGAATTCCTTCCTGGTAGACCATCGGCACGGCGTTCAGATGTCGCCTCGCTTGAGTCCCCTGAATTCAGAGCGTCTTCAATCCTGGAGACGTAGTCTCCTCGGTCCCTGGCGTTGTCCTCTTCCGCTTGGCGTTCAGCCTCGGCGCTCATTCTCATCCACTTCAGTGTCAGCAGCAGTGCGGCGATTGCGAGCGCAAATGCAACCGGAGGGACTACCCAGGCCGCAAGATTGAACCCGGAGGTCGGAGGTTCCATCAGGACACTCGGACCGTATCTCTCCACCAGGAAGTCCTTGATCTGCCTGTCCGTCCAACCCTCACCAAGCTTGTCCCGGACGATCGAGCGCATCTGGATGGACAGCGAATTCTGGCTCTGGTCTATCGACTCGCCGGGACAGACTGGACACATGATGCTCTTGTTCAACGCGGTGGCCCGCTGTTCGATGTCAGGGACTCCTGCCTCGCTGACAGTCAAACACGCAGTAGAGAGTGCGGCAGCAAGTGTTAGGACAGTCAGTAGTCCAATGTTGAGAACGTTTTTCACAGTACCCAATTATAGCTGACCGGCCCCTCAAGAAGAGAACGTAGAGCTGCACCAGCGGCGTACGACCTCACCAAGTTCGGTGCCACTAGCCACTGACCGCGAGCCGCAAGTATAATCGGGCAGGTCTCTAGCACAGTTCCGCATCCAACGGAAAATTCGCCATAACGTTCATATCAGGAGTTAAGAATGGCTGTCCTACTCGTAGCGTCTGATAGTGCTGGCGCCGGGAAGACATCTGTATCTCTGGCGCTTGCGACGCTCGCGAGGCGTTCTGGACGTACGGCAAACGTGTACAAGCCCTTCTCAGTCGCGGAAGGTGACCCTGATTCTGAGGTGATCGCCCAACTTTCGAACCCAGAACTTGAAGGTTGGCCTAGATCAAGCGGGAGCGACGGCCCATCAACCGGCGACCTCTCTGCGCTCGCAACAGACATGTCGAGTGGAGACAATGGGGCGTCGCTGAACATAGTGGAACTGCCAACCGAGTTCGGTGCAGCAGACGTGGCCTCAGTCGCGGAAGCGCTGGATGCCCAAATCCTACTTGTCACTCAGGGTCGACGAGGGTTGAACGCCTCTGATCTTACAGATTGGAAGGACGCCTCCGGTGACCGTTTGGCAGGTGTGCTCGTAAACGGTGTCACCCGCTACATGAGTACTGAGAGTACCGGGAGCATCGCGCCGTCATTCGATGAGGCTGAGATAGACCTAGTCGGGATGCTTCCCGAAGACCGCGCCCTGCTATCGATCACAGTGGAGCAGATAAGGTCGGGCCTGGATGGCCGCTACGTCGTCGAAGAAGGGGACGTGAACCGCCCGGTCGAACACTTCCAGGTTGGCTGCATGAGCCTCGATTCTGGAGAACTCAGATTTGGGCTCTACGCCAACAACGCCGTTGTCGTACGTGGCGACCGCCCTGACATACAGATGTCTGCCCTGAACGCCTCTGTCGCATGCCTTCTGCTCACCAGGGGCATCGACCCGATCGAGTACATCAGCTACGAGGCTCGGGAAGAGGAGACACCGGTAGTAGTTGTCGAGTCTGACACACTGACGACCATGTCCCTGCTCAACGACGTAGTTACGTCTGCGAGAATGGACACGGCCGCCAAGGTTTCGAAGTTTGCTGAACTGCTCGAAGCCCACGCAGACCTCCAGCGAGTCTGGTCAGCCCTCTAGTTGTCCCGGGAACGCTCCCTCGAACAGGTCGCCCTCGGCCGGCCACTCGTCCTTGGGCATCTCGTAGTAGGCCTCGATCTCATTGCCGTCCGGGTCGCAGAAGTAGACGCCTAAAGAAATACCGTGGTCGCCGACGTTCAGCACCTCGACGTTGTTCTCCTTGATGACGGTGTAGAGCTGCTTAAGATCCTCGAACGAGCCCATCTCCCATGCCATGTGGTAGAGACCAACCCTCGTCGACTCCGGTCCCGGGGCATCCTCTCCGACGGGCACCAGTGCCAACTCATGTGACATGCCCTCGTCTGCGCTCATGAACGTCATGACGCCAGGACGCTTGTTCATGACCGTCAGACCGAGCACGTTGGTGTAGAACTCTTCCGACTTCTCCAGATCCCTAACTTTAATGACGAGATGACCGAGCTGCTTTGGAGTTACCATCTGAACCACCTCCGAATCGACTTTGTACCTGGATACGAGTGTAACATAGGGTCGGACATATGAATGGAAACTACAAAATCAGGCTGGCAACTGAGGCAGACGCCGAAGGTATGCTGGCGATATATACATCAATCGTGCTGGAAACGGCCATCTCATTCGAGCTGGATCCCCCTTCAGTGGATGAGTTCCAGTCTCGAATCAGGTCCACACTGACACGGACGCCATGGCTTGTCTGCGAGATCGACGGCGAAGTGGCGGGCTACGCGTACGCCGGATCCCTCAGGACAAGGGCAGCATACCAGTGGTCGGTCGAAGTGACCGTGTACGTGAACGCCAATTACAGGCGACTCGGTGTGGGCTCGGCGGTCTACACGTCGCTCTTCAACTGCCTGCGCTTCCAAGGCTATTGGAACGCATACGCAGCCATCACGCTACCTAACGCGGGCAGCGTCGGTCTGCATGAAGGAATGGGATTCTTCCGGATTGGCACCTACTACAATGTCGGCTACAAGTTCGGGACCTGGCATGACGTTGGATGGTGGCAGTCGGAACTGGGACTGCTCCCGCAAGAGCCAGTTACCCCAGTGTTATTGCCAAACATGCGGGATACTGACGAATTCCAGGAGAGAATCTCGACAGGCTTAGCGAGTCTCAGGCTGTGACTCCAACGAGTTTCTCAATGCCTGACTCTCAGGACACGGAGCAAAGAAATGACTAAAGTCGCAGTTCTGGATGACTACCAAAGCGTCGCACTTCAGATGGCCGACTGGGACTCTCTCCCAAACGACGTCTCGGTCGATGTGTTCCAGGACCATCTGACGGAAGAGGGCGATCTCGTGGCTCGTCTAGCTCCGTACGAAGTCGTGGTCGCCATGCGCGAGCGTACGCCGTTTCAGAGGTCACTACTGGAGCGTCTTCCTAACCTGCGGCTATTGGTGACTACAGGCATGCGAAACGCATCCATCGACATCGCAGCGGCTGCGGACAACGGCATCACCGTCTGCGGAACCGATGGAGTGCCCTACCCAACTGCAGAGTTGACATGGGCCCTGATCCTGGCGTTGGTGCGAAAGATTCCCACCGAAGACAAGGCGACCCGAGAGGGCCGATGGCAGGTGACCGTAGGCGAAGGCCTGCATGGCAAGACGCTTGGCGTAATCGGACTCGGCAGGCTGGGCTCGCAGGTCGCCTCAGTCGGAGTGGCGTTCGGAATGAACGTCATCGCATGGAGTCAGAACCTGACGGCTGAACGGACAGAGGAATTCGGCGCAGCCCTTGTGACGAAGCAGGAGCTGCTGGAGTCATCAGACATCGTGACCATTCACGTAGTACTGAGTGGACGCACCCGTGGCCTGCTTGGGGCAGAAGAGCTCACAGCGATGAAGTCTTCAGCATACCTGGTCAACACGTCGCGAGGTCCAATAGTAGACGAGTCAGCCCTTATCGACGCCCTGCAAAGTGGAACAATTGCAGGAGCAGGGCTCGACGTGTTCGACATCGAGCCGCTGCCCTTAGACCATCCGCTCCGGTCCATTCCAAACACCGTCCTCACGCCACACATGGGCTACGTAACCGACCAGACTTACTGCGTCTTCTACGGAGACGCTGTCGAGAACATCAAGGCTTTCCTCAGCGGAAACCCGATGCGGGTGATATCCCCAATCTGAGATCGCGCACTAGGCCCACTCCATTGGGTGCAGATCTAGAGATTCACACTTTAGGCTACAGAACCACAAACTCCGGTAACACGCCAGCAGGTCAGACTAGATGCACCGCGACACTCTTAGGCAGATTGAACCTGGCGATCTCAAGTGGGGTACACCCTCAATAAGGCCGCCGGACGTGTTTGTATCCATTTCGCGCACGACTGCACAGGAAAACGTCCCTCAACCGGTCCGACGCTGGCCCGGAACTCTGATTGCTTACGACTGGATCGTCGAGGGTCGCCGTGAGTCCCTAAGCCCAGAAAAACCATTCGATGCCTCTGCACATGACTCGCCCGTCATTCAGGGTGTGGATTTGGTCACTTTCGAGATTCATAGCGTGCCGGTTCCCACATCCATCACCATAATGCGCGTGTTCGACCTGGAGACAGAGAACCCGTCCGATTATGACCCTATCCTGGAATGGTTGGCCCTGGGGAGAAGTGAGCCGGAGGGCATCGATGTCGTATCTGAGGAATCAGCAGATACACGCCTGTGGAGGCTGGATGTCCCTGTGGTTCCAACACAGGAGGCATCCTACTTAGTGCTTCAGGCGGCGTGGTCCCCCGTTGCAAGCCTCGACGCATCGTCCCAGAGCGCGTCGTGGCTCTTCAGGGTCGCCGGAGACCCTCAAGGTAATACTCGACAGGAGCGAATAAAGACCCGGGACCTTCAGCGGACAGAGTCCGGGACCAAGAAGCCTGCTATGGGCGATGGGGGACCAATTGCGTGGCGACAAGGATCCGACCTCTCCAGGAACAGCGAGAGACTCGAAGCAATCATGCTGTCACCAGTCGGAAAGGCGTTCGCAACTGTCGGGGCAAAGTCGGAGATGAGTCCGGAGAGCTTGGCCTTACCGCAAACGACGGTCTGGCTCTGCTCGGCCGCTTCCGACGAAGTAGATGTGTGGCATTCTGATAGGAATGACAGACTCTCCTACTTGGAAAGAGAATCGCCCAACCACTTCGAGCTCTTGCGCAGAGTCATGAGAGAGGACGGTGCGTCCTGGTGGTTCGAGCCTATAAAGAGGGAAAGCCAGATCTGGATATCACATGATGGCAGTCCACCTGACGAGAAGACTCTGGTCGTGCCCTCAGAGCCCTCCGACGGATGGGAACGTTACGCTCAAAAGACCAAGGGAGGACTGTACACATCGACTCTGGTCGGTAACACATCCCCAATGTCGGCGGCAATATGTGACGGGGTCGGCGATTTTCGACCGGCCTTTGGCCGCCCTCCATATGCTGTCTGGAGAATGCTCATCGACGATGCCGCTCGCATCCTTGAGATTTACAGTGCCCATGACTGGCACAGTCTCTGTGTTGAGTATCCAGCGCAGCACGACGAACGGCGCCCCGGCCAAGTTCCGGACTTCTCAGGAGACCCTAAACAACTCGAGCCGGACTGGTCAAAGGTCGCAGAAGACTGGGACGCGGTCCATCTCTCCTTTGGCGGCTATCTGACCGCAACCCAGGTACGTGTCGAGTCCGAAGCAGGATGGACATACCATTAGGCCTGGGACTGCGAGTGTACTCTCTGGCTCCGATGGATGTTCACTGGTTTCGAGCGTGTAAATGATCACGATGACGACAGGGCGCATCTGGACTTCGGCAGCCGCCTTTACTTCGAGATGATGGACGAGTCGCGGCACTAGCAGCAAGACCGACCACAGAATGAAGATGGCCTTCTGCTGGAGCCGAGTCACCTCGCTTGCCCTCTTCGAACCTACTGCCCTCCGAAGGTCACGTGTGACCTCAGATAGTCCATGTCCATCTCGATGCCAAGGCCAGGGGTGTCAGGCACGTACAGGTCTCCGTTGCGAATGTCCAGACCGGGCTCGATGAACGCACCGTATGCGCCAAGGTCGTACCTCATCGTCTCGAGCTTGTAAAAGTTGGGCGTGGTCATCATCACATGGGCGCCGGCCAGGACGTTGATGGGGCCGCTCGCGTCGTGTGGCGACACCGGCACGTAGTACGCTTCCGCCATAGTCGAGATCTTCTTTAGCTCAGTGATACCGCCGGTCCAGGTTACGTCAGGCATGACGAAGTCTGCGAGGCTGTTCTCAAAGATCGGGACGAACTCCCATCGTGTGTGCAGCCGCTCGCCAACTGAGATCTTCACCGAAGTCTCCCGCCTGACCTGCTCAAGTGCTCGCCAACTCTCAACCCGTACGGGCTCTTCGAACCAGTGGATGTCGTGCTTGCCTAGCCGGTTTGCCAGCTCGATAGCCGTGGGCACGTTGTACATCCCATGAGCGTCGATCAGGATCTCTATGTCGGGCCCGATCGCCTCACGCACGGCGCCGACGATCTCATCCGCTGTTGCGATGCCCTCCCGGCTGAGCTGCCCGTCGAGAAAGCCGTCGTTGCCGCCAGGAATGAATCTCATCATAGGGTCGAACTTGAAAGCCTCGTAACCAGCGTCGATTATCTGCTGTGCGTCTGCGATGGCATCAGGTGCGTTTCGAGGCTCAGGTGGGTGCGTGTAGAGGGCAATCCTGTCCCGTACTGGTCCTCCGAGCAATTCGTAGATGGGAAGGCCCAGCTCTTTGCCCCGGATGTCCCATAGCGCAATGTCGATTCCGCTGATGAGTGCGGTCGTAGCACCCCTTGAACCGACATAAGTGAAGGAATGAAAGATCTTCGACCACAGACGCTCGAAGTGGTTGGTGCTCTCACCTTCGAGGAACTCGCTAACCTGCCCCACCATCGCGGCCACGGCCCGGTTTGCTACCGGTCCAGGATACGTGGTGATCTCTCCCCATCCCGTGATTCCCTCGTCCGTATCGACCTGCACGAGCACCAGATTCCGGTCGTTGACGACCTTCTCCTGCTCGACTCCGATCCGCATCTCCCAGGGGAAGCTGACGATCCAGGGGGTCACTTTTGTTATCTTCATATGACGTATCTCCAAGTGTCGTATTTTGGGGTTGAATTGTACCGGATTAATGATGAAACCGAAGTTCTGAATTACCTTTGCGTATACGGAAACTTTCTGATAGATTACGCGGCAGGCCAGCAAACATGGCTCATAGTGTGCGCAACATGCGCGAGACGTCTCTGTAAGGAGGGGATTGTTGTGGCTAAAGCAGTAAGTCATATCGTAGAGCGTCCAGGCAGAAAAGTGGGGCACGCTACATACACCATCCCCGTACCGGAAGACTTGGTGACTACGCCGGGGATTCCTACCAGGGACAAGGACGTAACTTTCTTTAGCAGAGAGTACCCCCTGGAGAACATGGCCATCGAAGAGAGCGCATCCGTCGACTGGGCCAGGGTGCAGCGCGAAGAGTACACGCCTGAGTCTGTAGAGTTCTTCGAAGAGCACCAGAAGGAAATGGACCCGATTGTCGAATGGGTCAGGACCAGCGGCGAGCTGGAACCAACCGCGACGCCAACCGGCGAGGACGTCACACAGCTCATTCGCCAGAAGGCCTACGAGCTAGGCTACGGCGAGGTGGGGTTCACCAAGAACGACGGTCACTACGTCTACGCCAGCCGAAAGCCTCAGCTGAGGCGCGATCTGCCCAATGCGATCTGCCTCGCACTTGAGCAGGACTACCGCAAGACCCAGACCATACCGAGCATGGAGGCCGAGGATACTCACTTCGGCACCTATTTCAACCAGGGCCCCCTAACCATGGAGTTGACCGCGTACATCAGGTCGCTCGGTTACAACATCCAGGTGTCAGGACCGACGTGGCACTACGGCCCAATGATCCCGATGTTCGTGGCTGCTGGCCTTGGCCAGCTTGGCGCAAACGGCCAGCTCCTGTCGCCGCACTTCGGCTCCAGGGCCCGACTGCAGATCATCTACACCGACGCGAATGTTACCCATGACCAGCCCGTAGACTACGGAATCCACCAGTTCTGCCAGGAGTGCAAGGTCTGTGTGGACCGCTGCCCAGGCCGCGCGCTGATGCCCGACAAGGTCTGGTACCGGGGCGTAGAGAAGAACAAGCTCGTCTTCAAGCGATGCAGGCCAGTTATGGCCAGGTACGAGGGTTGCGGCATCTGCATGAAGGTCTGCCCGATCCAGAAGTACGGCATGAAGCCTGTGATGGAGCACTATCTCGCCACCGACGGCGAGATACTCGGCAAGCGGACCGAGAACCTCGAGGGCTACGAGCTGTCTGACAAGGGCTACTTCGGTCCCGGTCAGCTGCCAAGCTTCAAGAGGGACTTCTTCGACATGCCTCAGGGGCGCGCAGAAGACTGGGTATTCGTCGAGTTCCGCAACAAGCTCATGGACATCCACGGTGGCGGCAACGGAAATGGCAACGGTCACACTGAAGACGACGAGATGTGGGACGACTTCCGGAACCACCTGGAAGAGACGATTGAGACCAGGCGAGAAGCCGCTGACATGGGCATGGACCGCGGAATTTAGTTTCAAGATCACGTCCATCTAGTAATCGGCATCAGGGCATTTTGGCAGGTAGGGTCAGTACGATCCGAACGTGCCGGAATGCCCTGAGTCTTTTCTCTAAAGCAGATTGAATTCGGACGGAGCGATTGTCCTTCGAGGTCAACTATGTATGACGTAATCATCTCAGGTGGGAACGTAGTAGATGGAAGCGGCAGACGAAGCTTCAGAGCCGACGTTGGAATCGGGGGCGACAGGATTACCGCCGTTGGCGATCTGGCAGCATCAAAAGCCCGGCGCGTCGTCAACGCAACCGGCCTCACGGTAGCACCTGGATTCATTGATACGCATGCCCACTCAGACGGCGTGCTGCTAATAGATCCTCAGCACGCAAATGGGCTGCGCCAGGGTATCACCACAGAGATCCTCGGCCAGGACGGCCTGAGCTACGCCCCGATGTCCGCCGACAACTACCGCACGTACCGGCGATACCTGTCCGGCATCCTGGGTGAGCCGCCCGAAGACCTGGACATGTCGAGCGTGGCTGCGTTCCGATCACACTACGATGAAAAGGTCTCGATCAACACTGCCTACAACATCGCACACGGAGCGATTCGCTTGGAAGCTGTCGGGTTCGAGGACGTCCCTCTCAGAGGAGAGGCGCTTGCCATGGCGCTCGATCTCGTTCGACAGGGAATGGAAGAAGGGGCTGTCGGCTTCGCAACAGGAATGTCCTACCACCCCAATGCATGGAGCGACACGGACGAACTTGTCGCCATCTGTGAAGTGGTCGCCGAGTATGGCGGTGTTTACACCACACACTTGCGAGACGTGAATACCGACCGCGGCTACGGCGGCGGTGGCGTGCCTGAGGCCCTGGAGATAGGACGCAGGTCGGGAGTGAAAGTCCACTTCTCACACTACAGGACACAAGCTTCCAACGCTGGTCAGGTCGCTGAGCAGATGGAGCTGATCGATAAGGCTAAGGCCGAGGGCATCGACTGCACTCTCGAACTGTACCCCTACCCCACTGGAAGCTCGTTCCCACTGAGCTTCCTTCCAACCGACGTCCATGAGGGAGGACCGGACGCCATCATGGCCCGCCTGCGAGACGGCCGTCGCAGAAGTCGACTCGTAAGGGAACTCGAAGACAATCCCCGCAGGACACTCGAGGACGCGGTATTCACATACATGAAGGTGAACAAGGACCTCGAAGGCATGAGCCTCCCGGACGTTGCAGCGCTTCGTGGCAACGACAGCCTTGGCGACACCCTGATCGACCTGCTTGAAGAAGAAGATGGCCAGATCTGCTACCGTGGAGCGCCGCCGGACAGCGTCCGCGTATGGGACCAGATCAGCAGGGACGCGATGGAGTTCCTTTCGCGGCCTGACTACATGGTCGGCAGCGACGCAATTCCCATCGGGTCGATGCCACATCCCCGTGCCTACGGCTGCTTCCCGAGATTCCTGGGAAGGCTTCGCAAGAAGCACCCGGTCATAAGCCTGGAACAGACCGTCCAGCGGATGACTGACAACGCCGCACAGCGGTTCGGCCTGACTGACCGTGGGCGCATAGAGCGTGGCAGGTATGCCGACATCGTGGTATTCGACGCCGAGCACGTGATCGACAACGCCACCTACGACGATCCAGTCCAGTTCCCCACAGGTATTCCGTTCGTGCTGGTCAACGGCCAGGTAGCTGTCGACAGCGAACGATGCACCGGAGTGCTAGCAGGTAGAGCAGTCCCGTAGGGTTACCCGGGGACTGCTGCTCTTACATGCCGGATGTCATCGAGGCTGCAATCGCGGCCGTCGTCATGTTCATGGGCTCGACCGTGCTGTCTACTGTCGGGTTCGGAATCGGGATGACGACCATCCCTGTCCTGCTCTTCGTGTTCGACCCCCAGACGGTCGTCGTGGTGGTCAACACTGTCTCGCTGATTCTCTTTGTCCTCATTGTCATCCAGAACCGGACTGAGCTTCACTTCAGGCGCGTCTTGCCGATGGCGCTCGCGGGCCTGGCTGCGGTACCGGTGGGTGTTTTTGTACTGAAAGAGACTGACTCTCACGCCCTCAAGATTGCGATCTCCGCAGTCACGATCTTGCTCACGGTCATGGTCGCATCGCGGACGCAGGCTCCGATACCACGAGGGCTGTTCGCAGGCCTTATCGTTGCCTTCCTTGTCTCGGCCACGCTGAACGCACTGGGGATAGGCGGGCCGGTGATGGCACTGTACATTTTCGCGCAGAACTGGAGCAGGAACGCCGTCCGTGGGGCGCTGTCCCTGTATTTCCTGTTCGTGGAGACAGCAGGTGTGATCGGTTACAGCGTTGCCGGACTTATGACGACCGAGCGCATCTCGCTGATACTCATCGTTATCATTCCGGTAGGTATTGGCTTCTACCTGGCAACCCACCTTGTCAGGCGGATGAACGAAACGGTCTTTCGCCGGGCAACTGTGGCGGCGATTGTCATCATGTGCGGAATGACCCTGGCGCGAGAAGTCATCTCGCTGGTATAGGATGGACAGGTCGCACTCACACTACGGAGAAGAACAGATGAAAATAACTAAAGTGGAATCAATTGGCGTCAGCAGGTACCTGTACGCCAGAATCCACACCGACGAAGGCATCACCGGGCTCGGCGAGTCCGGCGCATGGGGCTACCTGGAGGCGTCCAAGGCGGCAATTGATCTGTTAGGCAGGTACCTCGTCGGTAAGGACCCACTGAGAATCGAGCACCACTGGCAGTACATGTACCGCTTCTCTCATTTTCGCGGTGCCGCTATCATGGGCGCCATTAGTGCCCTCGACATCGCCATGTGGGACATCGCTGGCAAGCACTTCGGCGTTCCCACCTACCAGCTTCTCGGCGGCAAGGTCCGCGACAAGGCCCGCGTGTACTACCACGTATTCGGCGACACTAGAGAGACGCTCGTAAAGGGGGTCAAAGACGCCAAGGAGATGGGATTCACGGCGGTTGGACACCTGACTCCGTTCCTCGATGAAGATCGCGAAGTACCCTACTTCAAGACCCACGCCAACAAGATCAAGGAGGCAATTAACGCCGTCGGCATGTACAGGGACGCCGTCGGTGACGATGTCGACCTCTGCATCGAGATCCACAGGCGTCTCAGTCCCGCCGAGGCGATCGCACTGGCAAGGGGCATCGAGCAGTTCTATCCCTTCTTCTATGAGGACCCGATCCTGCCCGACAACTTCGATGCCATGGAGTTGGTCGCACAGCACATCAACATCCCCATCGCCACAGGGGAGCGTCTCCACACGATCCACGAGTTCGAGATGCTGCTCAAGCGCGGCGCGGTACAGTACGTCCGTCCCGACGTCTGTATGGTCGGCGGCATAACGCATGCGAAGAAGATCGCGGCCCTGGCCGAGGCCCACTACGTCGGTGTGGTACCCCACAATCCGCTTAGCCCGGTCAGCACCGCAGTGTGCCTTCAGATCGCAGCTTGCATTCCCAACTTCGCCTTACAAGAGTACCCGACCGGTGAGCATGAGCCTCCCAAGTCCGAGATCGTGAAGTCCGCGGTCACTCAGGAGAACGGCTACCTGATCATCCCAGACGCTCCTGGAATAGGCATCGAACTAGCCGAGGACGCCGCCGAAAAGCACCCGTTCACTCCACGCGTCGTCTCCACGCGTCTCCACGAAGACGGCTCGGTGATCGACCAATAGCATGGAAATCCAAGTCAGAACGATCACAGACGACGAGTTCGACGAGTGGTCTCGAGCCGAAGCCCGCGGGTTCAGCACCCACGCTAGCGACAAGTACGTAGACGTCGCCCGGACGTTTGCGGAACTGGATCGTACTTTCGGCGCGTTCGACGGCTCAGAGATTGTCGGAACGACCACCACTCGCACTTCGGAGCTAACCGTTCCGGGTGGGACCGTGCCGCTGGGATATGTTGACGATGTCTCGGTCTTCCCCACTCACCGGCGCCGTGGAATCCTCACACAGATGATGCGGGCCCAACTGGACCAGATGCACGAGAGAGGAGAGCCTTTCTCTGCACTAACGGCCTCTGAGAGCCTCATCTACGGTCGTTTCGGTTTTGGAGTCGCGACATGGACCGAACAGTGGAACATAGATCGACGCCATACTGCCATGCAGTCGCCCCCATGTGCCGGAGGCAGGACTGCTTTCATCGACCCTGAATTCGCTCGCTCCGAATGGCCTCGGCTTCACCAGCGGATCAGGCCAGACAGGCTTGGCATGGTCAGGTATAGCGACGCCTACTGGGGGGCCGCGCTGTTCGACTCAGAAGGCCAACGACGAGGAGCAAGCAAATTCTTTCACGTCGCATATCTCCGGGATGGTGGAGTGTCCGGCCTCTGCTCCTACCGCATCAGGGACAGCCAGGTGCTGGTTGTCTTCATACTCGGTGAAGACCCTGAGGTGGAGGCAGAACTGTGGCAGTACTGCTGCGGCATCGACCTGATGAGCGAGATTCACGGTTTCAACCGACCCGTTGACGACGCACTCCCGTGGCGCCTGAATGACGCACGCAGGCTAAGCCGCACAACAACCGACCACCTGTGGCTGAGGCTGATAGACGTCAAGGCCGCCCTGACAGCGCGACAGTACGACTGCGCAGGGGTGCTTACCCTTCGGGTTTGCGACGACATCTGTCCTTGGAACGACGGAGTGTACACTCTGGAAGCAGGTCGAGGTGGCGCGGTTTGCACCTCCTCGGACAGGATTCCTGACCTGCACCTCTCAGTTGCGGACCTCGCGGCTGTCTACCTGGGTGGGACTTCCTTTTCATCCCTTGCAGCGGCAGGTCGCGTTCGGTCGTCGAGCAGAGACGCTCTTAAATTGGCCGACCGCATGTTCCGCACCGATCGCGCCCCGTGGTTCGTAGAGCTTTGATTGCCTACCAGCCCCAAGAATCGCTGTGCTAGAATTGTCCGTCGCGGTTCCCATTTCTAAACAATCCCCTCGTGGTTGAGTGGGACCGCCCAAAACCGACTCTACCAGCAGGAGCTCCCAAATGGATGTAGCAACCGTCAAGCTCGACCCCAGGACCGTCACCGGCAAGAAGGTGCGTCAGCTCAGGCGACAGGGAGTTATCCCAGTACATCTGTATGGAGCGGACATTGAACCGTCGAACCTTCAGATCGAAGGCCGCGCGCTCAACAGGCTCCTGCCGCAGGTCGGTACCAACATCCCCATCTCGGTCGAGGTAGAAGACCAGAAGATGGAAAACATCTGCTTCGTCCGCGAGGTGCAGCGCCATCCGGTTACCGAAGAAGTGCTACACGTTGACTTCCTTCGTGTCGACGTTACGAGGACTGTCAGCGCCGAAGTACCGCTCACGCTCTCTGGGATATCTCCTGCAGTGTCACAGATGGCTGGAACCCTGCTGCAGAACATACAGACGCTTTCCATCGAAGCGCTGCCAATGAACATGCCGGCAGAGATTCCTGTCGACATCTCTGTGCTCGTCGACTTCGATACGACACTCCTGGTGGGTGACATCGAAGTGCCAGGAAACGTCACAGTTCTAAACGATCCGGAAGACACGCTCGTACGTGTTGCCCCGCCGAGACTCGAGGTCGAGACCTTCGATGACGAGGAGCTTGAAGAGGGCGAGGGCGAAGAGGGCGCTGAGGGAGCAGACGAGGACGCCTCGGAAGACGAGAGCTAAGCCTGCCCTTCCCGCACCCACCTTACCAGCGCTGACTAGCCGACTCTGTAGGGAGCCAACGCCTCTTCATTCAGGTTGATGCCGAAGCCAGGGCGATCCGGCGGGCTGACATACCCGTCTTCAACTTCGAGAGTCTCTTCGAACATCTGCCCCCACATCGGGTCAGTCGAGTTGCTGTAGTACTCGACAGTCAACCCGTTAGGAATGGCAGAAACCAGGTGGACGTGAACGTCCTGGTTTCCATGCGGCGCGATGTGCAAGTCGTGCGCCTGCGCGAGTGCGGCTACCTTCATGAACTCCGTAACTCCGCCCATGATCAGGCCATCAGGTTGGAGAATGTCGCAGCAGCGCCCCTCGATGAGTTCCCTGAAACCGTAGCGAGTGTACTCGTTCTCGCCAGTGGCAACTGGAATCGTCGTTGACTGGCTAACGAGCCGGTGGCCTTCGTAGTCGTCCGGGTTGACGGGCTCCTCGAACCAGAACACGTCATACGGCTCCATCTTACGAGCGATCTCCTGGGCCTGATAGTGCCTGTAGGCGCAGTTGGCGTCGACCATCACCCTGACGTCCGGCCCGACCGCCTCGCGCACGACTCTGACGCGCTCAACGTCTTCGTTGATCGGGGCACCACCTATCTTCATCTTCACGGCCCTGGCGCCCATCTCAATTGCTATCGCCATCTCCTCGGCTAACTCTCCAAGGCCCTTTCCTTCCTCGTAATAGCCTCCGGCGATGTACACGGGCACCTTGTTTGTGTAGCCGCCAAGCAGCTTGTATACCGGCAGTCCGGTGGCTTTGCCCTTCAGGTCCCACAGGGCGATATCGATACCACTGATAACCCTGGTTGTGATACCTCGCCTCCCGACGAGCTTAGGCTGCCAGAGGTCATCCCAAATTTTTTCCGTGTCGAATGGGTCCTGTCCCACCACTACCTGGGCAAAGTGGTCGAGAATCGCCTTTCCGATCTCCTCGGCACCCTGGACTCCGCCGGCCAGACCGACCCCGGTCACGCCCTCGTCCGTCTCGACCTTCACAACGTTAAGTCCAGCCGTCGGATAAACATACATCCCGTTCCGGATCGGCGTTGCGCGCTTCCAACGATAGGTTTCCATGTTGAGGGCCGTGATCTTCATTGTGAGTCCTGCTCCAGTTTCACTTCGTGCATGGCCTGCTTCCACCCTGTTCACATGCGGAGTTACCGATTTCCTGGATCAGGGCGTTCGGGGCGGAGTATAGCATAGCGACTCCGAACCCCAATGCACGCCAAACACGTTTGACACGGTCGAACTGCCTACCTATGATTGCGCCATTCTGCCGAGCCATCTGTTCGGCTGCATGGGGGTCGACCTATGATCGGCTATCGCTACTCCCGGTGGGACGGTTCTCAGCATCCCTTTGACTTCGACGAAGACGACATCCTCGAAGCCCTCTCCGAAGACATCATGAACCACGGTGACGTCAACCGTGCGATGCGCAACCTGCTGCGTAGCGGCATGTCAGGCGATCAGGGCCAGCGCATTACAGGACTGCGCGAAATGAGGGAGAGGCTACGGCAGATGCAGCAGCAGAAGCTGCAACAGTACAACCTCGAGTCCGCAATGGACGACGTCAAGGAGCGGCTACAAGACGTTCTCGACACTGAACGGAGCGGCATTGATCGCAGGCTTGAACAAGCTCGGGAGGACCTCGAAAACGCCGGCGAAAACAGGGACGCCCTCGAGCCCGCAATGGACCTGTTGGAGTCACGAGCCCAGCAGAACCTGGAGAAGCTGGACCTTCTGCCGGACAGCCCAGCCGGCCAGATGCGTGAGCTTTCCGAGTACGACTTCATGGACCCTGAGGCCCGGCAGAAGTTTGAAGAGCTGATGGACATGCTTCGTCAACAGATGATGCAGAACTTCTTCCAGGGCATGAAGGACGCTATCGAGGGCATGTCGCCAGAAGACATGCAGCGAATGCAAGAAATGATCCAGGCTCTGAACCAGATGCTGAACGACAGGGCCGTGGGTGAAGATCCCGATTTCGAAGGTTTTATGGAGCAATACGGTCAATTTTTCGATCCAGATAGGCCTGCAAGCCTCGACGAACTCATCGAACGCTTACAGCAGCAGATGGCCTCGATGCAGTCGCTTATGGACTCGATGCCCCAACAGATGCGGGACGAGTTGACGGACATGCTCCAGACCTCCATGGACCCATCGATGATGGGAGACCTCTCCGAACTGTCATCGCTCATGTACGAAATGTTCCCATTCGACGACATGGCGAACGAGTACCCGTTCATGGGAGACGAGTCAGTCACGCTCGACCAGGCCATGAGGCTGATGGAACAGCTCCAGGATATGGACAGACTGGACGAGCAGTTCGAGTCGATGACCCGACAGGGCGATGTCGATGACATCGATCTGGAAAAGGTTGAGGAGCATCTGGGCGAAGAAGCCAGGAGGGAGATGGAGCAGCTTCAACAGCTGGTAAAGCAGTTGGAAGAAGCGGGTTATTTGCGTCGTGACGGTGACCGTCTTGAAATCACCGCTCGCGGTATGCGCAAATTGGCCCAGAACGCCCTCAGAGAAGTGTTCTCGGAGATGAACAAGGATAGGATGGGCCGGCACGAGGTATTCACCAGGGGCGACGGCGGCGAGTTTACTGGCGAAACACGCCAGTACCAGTTTGGAGACCCGTTTGACATCGACCTGCACAGGACGCTGTTCAATTCAGTGCTTCGCGGCGGGCCAACTGTGCCCGTACAGGTCTCCGTAGATGACATGGAGCTTCGCCACACCGAGCATCTGACACAGACTGCCACAGTGTTGCTGCTGGACCAGAGCAAGTCGATGGGCATGTTTGGATATTGGGGTTCTGCCAAGAAGGTCGCGATGGCGCTCTACTGGCTCATCCACTCCCAGTTCCCAAGGGACTACTTCTACCTGGTAGGGTTCTCAGACTACGCCATGGAGTTCAAGGAAGAAGACCTGCCCGAGGTCACCTGGAACTACTGGAATTCGGGCACGAACATGCAGCATGGACTAATGCTGGCACGCAAGCTCCTGTCGCGCCAAAAGGTGGCCAACAAGCATGTCATCATGGTGACGGATGGCGAGCCAACAACGCACCTGGAAGAGGGACACGCCTACTTCAGCTACCCCCCGAGCCATCGCACAATGGAGGAGACGCTGAAGGAAGTAAAGCGCTGCACGCAGGACGGCATCACGATCAACACCTTCATGCTGGAAGCCAACTACTACCTGATGGACTTCATCGACCGACTGACGAAAGTGAACAACGGCAGGGCGTTCTACAGCACTCCAAACCAACTGGGCGAGTACGTGATGGTCGACTACCTGAGGTCCAGGAAGCGCCGGATATCCTGACCAGTTCCTGCCAGGGAACTAACCGAACGGCCACCACCATCTACGTCCGCCACTGCTGGATTCGCTAGCGGCCTGCTGCACCTGTTGCTGCGTGGGAATGCTGATCGGCTGCCTGCTGAAGAGGCCCATCTGCCCAAGCGCGCGGTGGAACTGCTCCAACTGGAGGGGCTTTCTGGCATACCTGCTGGGCGGAATCGAGTACGACTCAAGAAGGCTGGACTCGGCTTCTGTGCCGGTGAGCAGCATCACGGGAATCGAGACCAGATCCTCATCCTGGTTTATCTCAGCCAGGACCTCTGTGCCGTCCTTCTTGGGCAGCCTGAGGTCTAGAAGGATGAGATCGGGCCTCGCCGCGTTGGAGTGCTCTCCCTCTTTCTTCAGAATGGAAAGAGCTATCTCGCCATCCTCAGCGTGGGTTATATTGGCCCGCTGGTTTGAACGCTCTATGGTGTCCTGAGCGAGCCTAAAGTCAGCGGGGTTATCCTCTACCAGGAGTATCTCGATGGGGCGATCACCAATATCTGAAGCCATTGGCACAACCTCCTGGGCGCAGAGCCCTAATTCGTTACCGGAATGTTGAACCGGAAAGTTGAGCCACTACCGACCTCCGATTCAACCCAGATCCTACCCCCGTGGCGTTGGGCTATCTTACTACACAGTGCGAGACCTATACCAGTACCGGTATATGCGGTGCGGGAATGAAGTCGCGCGAACATACCAAATATCCGTTCCTGGTAGTCTGGCGCGATTCCAATACCATTGTCCTTGACCGAAAACACCCATTCGTTTCCCTGAAGCTCAGCCCATATCTGAATCTTGGGCGCCGCATCTCCAGTGAATTTGAGAGCATTCCCAATCAGGTTCTGGAACAGCCTCGCGAGCTGCGCTTCGTCACCGTTTACGATTGGCAGCGGCGAGCACTCAACTTTGGCCTTCTGACTCTTGATCGCTTCGTTCAAGCCTCCCAGCACCGAGTCCATTATACGCGTGCAGTTCACTGGTTCCAGTTCACGGCCCTGAGTCCCGACACGAGAATACTCCAGGAGATCGGTGATCAAACGCTGCATCCTTTCGGCGCCGTCAATCGCGAAGTCCATGAATTCGTGTGCTGTATCGTCGAGATTTTCCCCGTAGCGCTCCTTCACTAGCCCTAGATACGCCGTGATCGTTCTCAGCGGCTCCTGAAGGTCGTGGGACGCGGCATAGGCAAACTGCTCGAGGTCCGAGTTAGATCTGGCGAGATCATCCTGTGCTCTGACAATGTCCGTGTAGAGAAGAGAGTTGGCAATAGCCGGAGTGATCTGGGACGCCACTCGAGAAAGCATCTCCGCGTCCTTCTCATAATACGCGTTGTCCAATAGCGAGCGAGCGTTCAAGATTCCAAACAGCTCACCCCTGTAGATGAGCGGGGCAAGGACCACGGATGGATACCTGAGCAGGTTCGGGAAACGCCTTTCCATCTCCGCCGGATCACCTTGAACTACCATTGCGCTTCGCGACCGTACAGCCTCGTTCGTAACCGTTCCCTCAAGCGATATAACTTCACCCGGGTTTCGTCCCGCAATCATATCACCGAGTACGTACGCGTTCGTAAAGGTATTGTCATCCAGATTGACCAGGCTAATTGAGAGCCTGTCAAATGGGATGAGGGTGCGGAGCTGTTCCCCAAAGCCAGCGTAGACATCATTGATGTCGAGGCTGGAGCTAATTATCCTACCCACTTCCCCCAGAATCTCGTTCTCCGTTGCCAGTCTTCGCGCCTCCTCCCCTGCCGCGATCATGGCTGCGTGCGCAGCCTTCATTCGCGTAACGTCGGTGGAGTAGATTCGAATGACGAGGTCTTCGGGTATGTACAGGAACTTCTGCTCAAACGTCGAACCCTGCACGTTTAATTCGCGGGTCTGAACACCGGAACCTTCATTCAGAAGGCGGGCCCGTATCGGGCCCATCTGGCTGGCCAGAGGATGGGTGCTCTTGGGGGCATCTGAACCCAAAAGCTCTTCGGCTGCTGGGTTCATGTAGGTGACGTTGCCGTCAAGATCAGTCTCAACTACCGGATTGGGATTGTGAAGAGGGAAAGAAGACATCCTCTCCGACAATGATTCGGCGGAGGCCCTGACTTGCTCCTCTGATCTCCGACCCGCGCCCGCGAGACGGCGTACGATACCGGCCAGATGATTCTCTCGATTGTTCATCCGTGCTCCTGAGTGTGACCCTCGCAACCAGACAGACGACGCCTCGACTTCATCTACGTTCCAAACTTCGCTCCCGGTTTCAGGCCAACCTCTTCAGTCCACTCCGGCGACATGACCTTTCGGCCTCCTTCCGGCTGGACTCTGCCAACTATGATTGCGCCTCCATTGGCGGCGACAGTGAAGCCCTCGTCTGAGACCTCTGTAACCTCACCGGCCTGGCTGCCAGTGTCGCCCAATATCTTGCTGGCTCTGAAGAATCCTACGGACGTTCCATCTAGAGTCGTATTAGCGCCTGGACTTGGGTCGCCTCCCCTGACCAGGTTGTACACCTCGTCAACGGACTGGTTCTCCCAGTCGATCACGACGTCCTCGGCTCTGCACCACCCTTCATAGGTGGCAGCGTCATGGTCCTGGTCTACCCGGGGGGCATTGCCTTCACGGACCATCTGGACCGACTCCACCATGGCGTCCACGCCCATCTGGTACAGCTTGCCAAAGTAGAGTGAACCAAGTGTGTCGTCGGGTGTAATCTCTACTTCCTTCTGCAGAAGAACGGGCCCAGTGTCCAGGCCCTTGTCCGGCCAGAAGATCGAAAGACCTGTAACTGTCTCGCCTTCGATGATCGGCCAGTTCATGGAGCTGGGTCCACGGTGCTTGGGAAGAAGCGATGGATGGTACTGGATGGTCCCGTGCGTCGGAGCTTCCAGAATCTCGTCGGGAACTATGTCAGTCACGAACGCCATCACACACAGGTCTGCATTCAACTCAAGAAACGCGTCGATAGCTACCTTCCGACGCATCCTCCGAAACTGAAAGACCGGTATTTCACGCTCCACAGCTTCCTGCTTGATTTGGTCGAATGGGCGACCCTCCCTGTCGGGAGGGCAAAACACTCCGACTATGTTCTCGCCATTTTCAGCCAAAGCCGCTAGAACGTCTTTGCCAAATGCGGCCTGACCTATCACGGCGATTCGCATATCGTCAGCCATTTTTGAAATCGTCCAGCCTTTCCAGGTTACTCCCGATGCTTTTCCAGAATTTATCACTATCAGTGAGTCGGCGGCAATCCTGCGCGCCTTATCTGGCCATAGAATACACCTGCCCATGGTATTCTGCGCCGTTACCGCGGTCCGTGTCGGTAATGTCGATTGACTGAGGTTCGGCGGCATCGCTACAATTTTGATGAAGGCGCAAGTCGTACTCCAATTTTCATGTCTCGCGAAGGAGGGACGCTGTCATATGAACTCAAGCTTCATAAGAAAGATTGAGAAAGCGAAGGACTACGCACTCCAGAAAGAGCGAGTCAATTTCCAGAGCTGTACAATCCGGTTCCAGGGAGAGAACAGCGACCACACGATCACTTATGAGACTGGCAGTTGGGGATGCGATTGCGACTTCCATATCGGTCGCGAAACCTGCACTCACATCATGGCCATGCAGATGATGCTCGAAGACATGATTACCGAGGTCCCCGCAGCGACCTGATCACACTCCAACGACAACGAAAAGGGCCACGCTTACTTGCGTGGCCCTTTTCGTTTGTCTACGTTACCGACTCGCCCGTGCTACCGACACGGCTAGCACCTTCACCGAAGTGGGAGCCGCTGATTCATGGAGTGTTACGCCATGCGACTGAACACCACACAGGCGTTCTGTCCACCGAATCCAAAGCTGTTCGATAGAACATGGACAACATCAGCTTTCCTCGCCTCGTTGGGAACGTAGTCAAGGTCGCAGTCCGGGTCCGGGTTTTCGTAGTTGATCGTCGGGTGGATTATCCCCTGCTGAATCGACTTTAAACAAGCTACGCCCTCTATGGCGCCTGCCCCTCCAAGGGCGTGACCAATCATCGACTTTGTCGAACTAATGGGAACGTCGTAGGCTTCTTCACCGAACGCGAGCTTTATAGCCATCGTCTCCACAAGGTCATTGATCGGTGTGGAAGTACCATGTGCATTTATGTAGCTAATGTCTCCGGGCGCAAGATCTGCGTCCGCAATCGCCCATCGGATAGCCCTCGCGGCTCCAGTTCCATCCTCGTCAGGTTGAACTGCGTGAAAGGCATCTGAAGAGACTCCGTAACCTGTAACCTCTGCCAGGATTTCAGCACCCCGGCTTTCGGCGTGCTCCAACGACTCCAATACCAGGACTCCCGCGCCCTCAGAGGGAACGAATCCGTCTCTATTGGCGTCGAATGGCCTGCTGGCTCTCTCAGGCACTTCATTCTGTCGACTGAGCGCCTTGATGACGTTGAACCCACCAAGACCAAGCTGGCTAATCCCTGCCTCGCAGCCGCCTCCAAGGACCACATCCGCGACTCCACGCTGGAGCGCGACCGCGGCCTCCCCGATTGCCTGTGTGCCCGCCGCACAAGCCGTTATGACAGTTGATGTATAGCCTTTGAGACCATAGATACGGCTCACATTGGCCGCAGCCATGTTGGGGAGAATCATCGGGATGAAGAATGGTGACATTCGCATTCCACCCCTTCGAACAAGTATGCGGGCATTGTCCTCGGTCGTCGGAAACCCGCCGTTGCCATTGCCCATGACAACTCCGATCCGGTCCTCGTTCTCCTTCGACAGGTTGAGCCCGGCATCCTCAATCGCAACCCCAGCGGCAGCAACCGCCATTTGCGAGAAACGGGCCATCCTTCGATGTTCACGACGATCAATGTAGTTGCCTGGGTCAAACCCTGTAACTTCGCCTGAAATCCGGGAAGGGAACTCAGAGGAATCGCAGAGCGTCATCGGCCCGATGCCAGATCTGCCGTTTACCAGGCTGTCCCAGTAATCGTCGATAGACTCGCCCAAAGGCGTCATTGCTCCCATGCCTGTAATCACCACTCGAGTTGTGGCGTTCTTCATGAGGCTACTCTCCTGTACTATTCGACTGCGCTCTGCTAGTTGTCGACTAGAGGCCGGTGGACCGGCCCTCTAAGGTTCTCATAGATTTCGGGTTCAATGCCCTCGAGTTCCTCGATAGCCTCGGCGGCCAGGGCAATGGAACCCGAACAGAGAATCAGGTCGTCTGGTTCGGCTGCCTCGATTGCATATCGCAGTCCGTCGGCAACCGTGACGAACTCGCCGATCAGGTTCAAGTCCATGCTGCGAACCCTTTCACCAGTGACGCTCGCTCGTGCCGAGCGTGGATGCCTTGACTGCACTGCGATTACATCGGGGCTCATGTCTGCGAAGACTTCCAGCATTCCCTCGGCACTATGGCCGCCCAGGGACCCGAACACGAGCAAGACACGACTGGAATCCATGAGCTGTCTGATGGTCTCAAGGAGCCTCCCTACCGAATACGGGTTGTGGGCGCCATCGACAGTTATCGTCTTGCCATTTCGTTCGTATATCTGGAACCTCGCGGGCCAACAGACGTCCCGCACCCCCTTGACGATGGAGTAGTACGAGATGTCGTGACCCCGGTCTTGAAGCACTTCAATTGCTGCTACTGCCGTTGCCACATTCTCAATCTGGTGGTCACCGAGAAGTGGCGTCCACAGATCGTACTCGCACCCTTCTCCTGTGACCTCGATCGATTGTCCATTGAGATCCGACGACGTCCCCCGCATCTCAAAGTGCTCAGACACGTTCACCATGGGAGAGCCGCGTTCATCCGCTACACAATCAAAGACCCGCATAGCGTCTTGTGACCACTGCGGACCAATCACGCAGGGTGTGCCCGGCTTTATTATCCCGGCCTTTTCGGTTGCGATCTTTGCAATCGTATCGCCGAGGGTTGCCGCGTGGTCGATGCTGATCGACGTTATCGCTGAGACCTCGGGAGTAACGATGTTGGTGGAATCAAGCCGACCTCCCAGCCCAACCTCAAGCACCTGGAAGTCGGCTCCGATGTTGCGAAAGTGGACCATCGCCAGTACGGTCATCATCTCAAAGAATGTGACGCCGCCGTAGGGGCCGTTTGACCCGACATCCTCGACTGCGGGCCAGATCTGGGCGACCAACGCCGCAAACTCTTCGCGGGAAATCGGATCGAGACCGATTCGCACTCTCTCACACACGGTATGCAGGTGCGGTGATGTGAACAGACCGACCGTGTACCCGGCACTTGACAGTATCGACGTTATGAGAGCTGACGTACTGCCTTTACCCTTGGTACCGGCGACATGAATCGCAGGTACGGCGCGGTGCACATTTCCCAAGCGTTCGGCGAGTAGACCGACCCTCTCCAGGTGAAAGCCTGAGTGTCCAGGAGAGTGAGTCGAGCGTTCGAAGTCGGCGAGTCCCATCGCCAGATCGATAGCTTGATTGAAGTCGAGTGTCTTTGGAGTAGCTGCAGACATGGAATCGCGGCTCACTGCGTGATGAGATCTACCACCGCTTAGTACGGATACTGTAGCGCACTGACAGTCCGTATTCCACCACTTTTGCCTGTCTTCCGGAACTGAAGGCAGTTACTCATGAAGCTCTAGAGACTTAGCGGCAAGATTCAACAGGTCTGGTATGTAAGACTCCAGCACACGTAGGTCCACGGAGGGGTATTCCAGGTCTGGGACGATGTTCCTGTGGTAGTGGAAGGCGCGCTCAAGGGCAGCAATAGGTTTGGAAGCCTCGAACGCCTGCTCCAAGCGATCGGTTGGCACAATCCCTTTCCACTCTTTCAGATAGGTGTCAGCCAATGTCGGACTCCTGGAGACCTGAGGAATGAGCGCAGGATCGAAGAGAGGGTTGGAGATGGAAGAGTCCGACCAGTCCATGATTACCGGCACACCGTTCCTAACGAACATGTTGCCTGCATCGAGGTCGCCGTGGCTAAGGGTCTGGGGAAGACCGACTGAGTCAACCAGGCGGCAGAGCTCATCCACCAGTTCCAAGAAGGGATAGAGACGCTTCAACGCCTTCTCAGTTCGTTCAGCTTCGTAACCGAGAGCCAGGGCGCGTGGTTTTCGCGACCACTCCCTGAGCATACTGGATGTCATCGACGAGGAACGCCGTTCCAGTCCAAGCCTATCCAGCTGACTGGTGTCAGCCACGAATCCGATCTGCACCCTGGCTAATGCTCGCATCGCATCGCTCCAGAGTTCGACGCTGTCGGCGGCTCCCAGGGTAAGGTCCCCCAGATCCTCCATCAGCATCCAACCACGATCCAGGTCCACCGCGACCAACTTCGGACTGGCGTCGGGGAATCGGTCAGCTACTACACCAGTAAGCGCAGCCTCTCGCGAGAAGAACGCCGGAGATGCCTTGAAGTAAAGTCGCTCCGAGCCGGACCCTGTCTCGACATCTACACGCACCACGTTGGAAATCGACCATGAGCGAATCGGCGTAAGTGTCACCTGATCCGCAGCATACCGTGATTCAACGTGGCCGTAGACCCACTCTCGCGCTTCGTATTCCCACTCTCCAGGCCACTCCCAGGGCACGAAGGGCCGTTCAGGCGATCGCCTAAGCCGCTCGCATTCCAATCGAATTGAGTCCAACTGAGAGTCGTCAAGGCCGCCCAGACGATCGACCTCAACCACATCGAACCAGCGAAATGCATCGCTCAGTGGTTCGCCATCATCTGAGGCTACGAGGGAATAGATCCGAGGCCTTGCCTCGCTGTTGCCGCCCCGATCGAGGCACCTCAGTACGCGTACGTCTAACCCCAGGGTGCGTGCTGCTGCATTCACAAACTCTTCGATCTCGGGGTAGAAGCGATCAAACACGCGTACTTCGGGAAGGGTCGGAAGATCGCCGGTCGTTACCGCAATCTCTGTACCGCTCTCGGAAAATACTACCGCGAGTGCCGGGATATACGCCTCGCCTGACCCGTGATGGTCAGAGTTCGATGACCCCGACACCGTCCTGTACTCTCACCTTTGCACCGAGCGGTTCGGAGAGCCGTTTCATTCTCTCCAACGAGTGCTGACTGGACCGTCCGGTCGCAAGAACCGGTCTGCCTCTCTGCGACCTTGCCTTACTGTGCCCAAGATCGATCGGGTGAAGTTCAATCCGGTGTAGCTCACCGGTCCTGAACTCGCACCGCGCAACCACGCTGTTCCAGTAGATCGCGTCCCCTGGGAATCCACGGGTGTCGTTCTCACTTCGCCGATCGTAAAAGTCGGCCGGAGTGCTTTCAGGTCCCAACCCTACGGACTCGAAGTTGAACGCAGGCTGCCATTGCACCGTGTCGTTCTGGAAGATGAAATTACCGAGGCTGTAAAAGATCGGCTTGCATTCGTAGATCTCTACTGCCCGCGTAACGTGTGGACCGTGACCCAGGAAGGCATCTGCGCCGGCGTCGATGCACGCTCTCGCGAAGGCCTGCAGGAACTCCGGCGGCTGGTCCGTGGTGTCGCCGCTCTCGTGACAGTGGAACGAGACGAACACCCAGTCAGCCATCCGGCAGGCGTCCTTGATCCACTTCAGGTTTTCGTCCATGTCGCGCCGGTTGGGCCGGGTCGACTTGCCGAACTCCTCGCCGAGTACGAATTTCTTACCCAGGAACCCGAGTTGGGTGTCGTTGTCCTCCATCACGGTGCCCTTGGGTCTAAACCGTCTCTGGGCCGCATTACCGGCCTCGAATCCCAAGTTGCGACTTACGCGCTTCATCGAATCGAATGCGGGACGGTCCACTGTGTAGGTCACTGAGTGGCGAAGAGCGTTGAGTCCTGGCCTCCCGTGCAGGTCCGGACGCTGGTCCATAGCCCTGCCCGCCTCGCTGAACGTTGACGACGCGGAGATGAGCGCAACCCTGCCGGCATTCGTGTCCAGATACCCTGGAGCCCGAGCCTCGCTCTGGTTGCGACCTGTACCGGCGAACGCCATTCCTATTCTCTTCAGGTGGCCGATGTTGGTAAGTACACCGCCTTCCCCATAGTCGTAGCTGTGGTTATTGGCGGTTGACACGAGGTTGATGCCCGCCCAGCGAAGCTCTTCCAGGTTTGCTGGATCAGAGCCTGTAAAAGTGCCGCCGGCCATACCAGGAGAGTGCTCGAAGTCGTGCATGAGCATCTCAAGGTTGGTGTAACCGACGTCAGCGTTCCTGAACAGATCGACAAGTGAAAGGAACTTTGGTTCCTTGAACACCGAAAGGCGTCGCGTGATCATCGTATCGCCGCTGGCGACGAGTGTAAGGTTCCCGGATTCTGCGTCGTAGAGAGTCATAGTTGTAGCAAGTCAGTCTGTTCCTGGGTCGTACTCGGCCGCCAGCATTCCCATCACAACCGAGTTGGCCCTCTCTTCACCGTGTGGCCTGCTCTGACGCAGCGTGCCCTCGTGAACGAACCCAACCCGCTCGAACAGCGTACGGGCCGACAGGTTGAACTCAGGGATGTCCACCCATACTCGGTAGAGCCCATATTCGTTGAAGGCGAGATCTAGTGCGGCCCTAATGCCCGGGAGTCCGTATCCACGAGTCCATCGACTGCGTTGTCCCATAAGAATCGACAGTTGACCATCGCCAAGCGCCTCATCCAGACCAAGGTGGATCTCCCCAATGTGTTCACCGTCGTCCGTGTACACGGACATCGTCACATGCGATGGGTCTTCCAGGGCACGCGCGAACTCCTCGTCCGTGGCGTCCTCCATTTCGGCGGGCCGGTACCCGAGGTGGGCAGGTTCGCCATAAGCGTATCGTCCGAACCAGCTGTCTGTGGTCTCTTCGTCCTCGAGCCACTGCCTGATTCTGGTCACGTCTTCTCGCGTGACCCCTCTTAGGGAAACGGTTCGTTGTCTGGTCATAGGAGTCTCCGTAGCCTGAGAACCAGGAAGAGATAGTCAAATGAGATCGTAGGTATGTCGTCCAATACTGGTGACGACTTCCATGCCAGTATTATACATTGACGGACACACATATGGCTTGCAACACGATCTGCCAGTATTCATTCTGGCCCATCCCGGAGGAAATCGCACAATGTCAATTCAGCCAGTAGTGCAACAGGCGCAGGAGTACATGACGTCACGGGACGTGGACGGATGGCTCGTGTACGACTACAGAGGCCTCAATCCAATACTGTCGGACACGGTAGGCCGGGTCGGTCATGTCACCAGACCGGTGTGGCTCTGGATACCACAACAAGGCGATCCACATATGTTGGTCAGCTTCGTTGACCAAAGTCGGTTCACTCACCTTGGAATCGATAGCACCCTCTTCGTCAACCGCAACGACATGATCGACAAGTTGAAGACCAGGCTCGGTACGTCGAGTTGCATTGCGATGGAGTACACGCCTGAGGGTGCCCTTCCCCGCGTATCCAAGGTGGACGGTGGAACGCTCGAGATGGTCCGAGGGCTGGGCGTGGATGTTGTGTCTTCTGCCGACCTCCTCCAGTATGCCACTCAACGCTGGACCGACGAGCAGCTTGCCTCTCACATCTTTGCAGCAGAGATGCTGACCCAGATAGTAGGAGAGGCGTTCGAGCACATCGGGCTTACTCTCGACGAAGGCATAACGGAGTTCGATACTGCCGAGTTCATACGCAACCGGTTCCTGGAAAGCGGCTTGGTCGTGACAGATGGCCCGGCCGTTGCAGTCAACGCACACGCCTCTGATCCCCACTTCGACCCCACACCAGAAAACTCGGTCAGTATCAAGCGAGGCGACTGGGTTCTGATCGACCTGTGGACCCGGCTTCCCGGCGAGGACGATATGTTCGGTGACATTACGTGGACCGCCTATGTGGGAGACGACGTTCCGCCAAGACACCAGGAAGTGTTCGACAACGTCCTTGGCGCCCGGGACGCCGCACTGGCAGAGATGGTGACAGCGTTCGAAGAGGGCCGCACCCTCCAGGGCTGGGAGCTGGACAAAGTGGCGCGGGACTACATCGAGCGGACAGGCTACGGCGAGTACTTCAATCACAGACTCGGCCATAGCCTTGGACGTGAGGTCCACTCCAATGCCGTCAACCTGGACTCGTGGGAAACATACGACACACGTCAGCTAATCCCAGGTATTGCTGTGACCATCGAGCCCGGAATCTACGTCCCCGAATTCGGAGTGAGGTCAGAGATCAACGTCTTCTACTCCGAAGACGGTCCGCAGGTCACGACAGAGATGCAGCGCGAGGTTGTGCTCATCGAGAGCTAAGGCTAGTTCCCTGCGTCCAACTGGTTTGCAGTCTTGGGAAGTCTTGTGGCCCATAGGATCAGCGCTCCGAGTATTACAAGCGCGCCTCCGAAGATGAACGTTGCCGAGTTCCCCCACTGGTCTGCGACCCATCCGGCTGCCCACGGAGAGAACGCGCCGATGAAGCTCGCACCGTATATCAGCGAAACTACTGTCGATTGAGCCTGCCCCTGCGCGACGTCCATCGCACCCGCGATGTAGATGGTGTGGAGCGAGTACAGGAATGCGCCCATGAACAGAACTACTAGCACCAGCTGCGGCCCAGGTTCCGCGAACCTCAGGCATATTATCAGGAGACCCAGCGCTAGCGTGCATGGCACAAGGACGACCTTGCGCCCGAACTTATCGGAAAGGAACCCCATGATGGGCTGCGCGACGATTCCGGTTACCTGCGCTCCCGACATGAACAGACCGATTACGACCTTTTCGTATTCAAGGTCTTCCAGCAAGTAAACAGGCAAGAATCCCATCACCGCCGACTGCCCGGAGCTTCGAAGGGCCGTCACGAAGACGAGGGACACCATCGCCTTTCGCTTTACCAGCGTCGCAAGGGAAGTGAGGTATTGCCCCAGCGACTCGGCGTCTGCGGCTCCAGCAGGAATACTCTTCATCATCAGGTAGACGGCGACAGCAATGATCAGCGCTGGCAACACGCTCATGTGGAGCACGTCACGCCAGTGGAAGGCAACGAGGTACGTCCCGCTGATCAGCCCGCCCGTCAACACCGGTCCTACAACTTCGCCAACGCTTCCACCGGTGCCATGCAGTGAGATGGCAAATCCGCGTCTGTCAGGGAACTTCCTGGAGAGCGACGCAATAGCCGGTGGGTGGTACAGCGAAGGTCCTATTCCGACTAGCAGCATCACCGCAAACAGGAACCAGTAGCTCGGCGCGCTACCCATCAGGTAGTAGGAGACACCCATGATGCCCAGTGAAAGCATGAGCATCAGGCCCGACCTGTTGGCGAACCGGTCTCCGAGATAGCCGGCGATCATCGTCGTCGTGCCACTCGTGACTCTCTGCGATGTCGCAAGCAGTCCAAACTGAGTGCCGCTGAGTCCGAGGTCGTCCTTTATAACCGCCAGGATGACCGACTGGAGCCCTGAGTTATAGATGTGTTTCACGGTGTGCCCAAGGACAACCGTGAACGCAAGCTGGTTGCGTCCCCTCTTTGTTTCCTCGGTAACCTGAATTGTAGCCATCGTATTAGAAGACCGCCTTAATGAACGCTACTGGTGCCGTCTGCCCTCATATGGGTGCTCAGCGCCCAGGAGATCGCCTTCAGCGAACCGGGTCGACCTGAACTGGCCGACTGGATGGTCACTTGACTCCCCGCGGAGCACCAGCTCAGCAACCATACGGCCCACGACTGGGGACAGCTTAAATCCGTGTCCGCTGAATCCGACGGCCCAGTAGAGACCTTCGACAGTTTGAGAGCGGTCGAGTATCGGATTGCCGTCCGGCGTCATGTCGTAGAGTGATCCGTATCCACCACGGCAGATTGCGTCTTGGAATTCTGGGAATCTGAGCTTCGCACGTTCCCAGAATCGGGTGATTACGTCGTGGTCCGCATTCAGACCGAACGCGTCCGGGTTGGCAACTTCCATCAGGTCTTCGAGTGCCTCACCGCCGATAACCGTGTCGTAGTCTGAATAGGTACGGAAATAGGCTCCCGTTGAGTAGTCGATTATGTTTGTGTTGAGATTCTCTAGTGGAGGGGGCCTTCTCATGTGCACCATCTGGACGCGAATGGGAGTAACCGGCAGCGACTCTCCTACCGCAGCCCCAAGCTGATGGCACCAGGGCCCTACTGCGGCAACCACAGTGGAAGTCTCAATCGTCCCAGACACTGTCTCGACTCCGATGATCTTCCCACTGGAAGTGACAAGGCCCAGGACGGGAGTCTGCGTGTGTATCTCGGCGCCGTAGTCCCTCGCCCGCTCGGCATAGGCGTATGTGGTCGCGACGGGGTCAGCGTGGCCCGCGTCCGGCTCGTACGTGCCGATTGTGATCTCCTCCATGCTTGCTTGGGGAACCATCCCGGCGAGCTCTACTGGTGTCATTGTCTCAATATTGACACCAAGGTCGCGGTTCATCTCGACGTTAGCGCGAACGGCAGGCTCGTCCCGCTCAGGGAACATCAGTATCCTGCCACCCTGGATGAACCGGGGGTCGCCCCCAACCGCATCTCCGAAGTTCTGGAAGATCTCTCTCGATTCAGTCGCCATCCTCACCAGTGTTGGATGCAGGTAGTGTTCACGCACCATCGCGCCGGACCGGCCGGTCGCACCACCGGCTAGATGACCCTTCTCCACAAGCACAACCTTGCCTGCGCCCATGCGAGCCAGGTGCATAGCGATGCTCGTCCCGTTAACTCCGCCACCAATTACAACAACGTCCGCAGTCGCACTTGTCATCGATAGATCCTTGCCCCGTGGTTTCCAGCTGCCGGGTGCCATGGGGAGGCACCAGATGGGATTGTACGGGTAAGCGCCAGTCCATACAATACGCGGCGACTTCCCACGCAGGAGAACATCATATGACAACCTCAAACCCCATCTCTGACGAGACCCTGGAAGTTCTCAAGAGTATCCCGACCCAGACCCTTATCGACGCCCTCTGGGTTAAGAACTGGCCCCAGAGCTACATCGAAGGCGCACGCCCCCTGCAGCTCGGACAGAAGATGGCAGGACGTGCGGTCACATTGCGCTTCGTCCCACACCGGCCCGACCTTGCCGCCGATAAGCCCAAGGCTGACCAATCAGCCGAGTACGTGGCAATCGAGCAGTGCGGTCCTGGAGAGGTGCTCGTAGTGGACGCAATGGGATGGACGTACAGCTCCATAGGAGGCGACATCAAGTTCTTCAGGATGATGCAGCTTGGCGCTGGCGGGCTTGTCACGGACGGGGCTGTGCGGGACAGCGTCGCGCTCAGAGAGTACGGGTTCCCAGTCTTCAGCGCGTCAACCACCGCCAAGCAGGGACCGGCCGAGTTCTGGCCTTGGCAGGTCAACGACGCCATCCAGTGCGGTGGAGTCCTCGTCAGGCCAGGAGATGCAGTCGTGGGCGATGACGACGGAGTTGTCGTCGTGCCCAGGTCCGAGGTGGGCGAGGTCATTCGGATCGCCCACCAGCGCGAAGAGGTCGAAGAGATCGTAAAGGCCCAGTTGGAAGTCGAAAAATGCTCGCCCGGCAAGTACTACCCGTTCAACGACGAGACCTGGAAGCTCTACGAGGCAAAGACCGGCCGGAAACGCCCCGGGTAGTCCTTTCGGTTAGTGGGCGGGGCAGTTCGTATTGCCCAATCCGTCATTCACGCGAAAGCGGGAATCCTGACGTTTGTCCCGGCCCTAGTCCATTCGCGACCCACCGGTTACGTTGATCGCCTGCCCGGTGATGTTCAGAGACAGGTCCGAAGCCAGAAACACCGCCAGGTTAGCGATGTCCTCTGGCGTCTGCTCGCGGCCTAGCGGCATCCTGGCCTGGATAGAGCGGTCAAAGTGCTCCCTAGGAGTCAGGCTCGACTGACTCTCATCCAGGTTGATGTTTCGCACCGCAATCCGCTCCCACATGTTTGTCCACAGAGAACCCGGACATATTGCGTTCACATTTATGTTGAACGGCGCGAGCCCCAGCGCATAGGCTTGCGTCAGGCTGATGACGCTGGCCTTGGAAGCGTTGTACGCAGGATTGCCGGGACCTCCCTGCCGACCGGCTACCGAGGCGATGTTGACGATCTTTCCGTAGTTTCGCGGCTTCATGTATTCGGAGATCGCGTCTGAGGCCTTCGCAACGCCCTTGACGTTGACCGCGTATATCTGGTCCCAGTCCTCTTCAATTGGACTGTCGCGGTCCTCCCATCCGGACGCACCGATGATCCCTGCGTTGTTGACCAGGATGTCGATCTGGTCAAACAGGTCTGATGCGTCTCGCGCCAGCCGGTCCAGCGACTCGCGTTGAGTTACATCGACCTGGAATGCTCCGAACTCTGTATCCGGGTGAGCTTCGCTAAGCTCAGATGCCGTACGCTGCACGTTGTCGATGTTCAGATCGCATATCACTACTGTCGCACCGTACGCCGCCATCTTGTCCGCGATAGCGCGTCCAATCCCGCGCGCTGACCCCGTAACGATGGCCACCTTGTCATTGAGGTCCATGTTCCCCCCTTTGCATTGTCACTCTGACCTTCCGTGCGGCGATTGTAGCATCGAGAATTCACCGCCGCGCACCCTGATTCGCACGTCGACCGTGTTAGACTATGCGCGCTCAAGTCATACAAGAGGTAAGTCGACGTGTCAGAGCTAACGATTGATGATGTTCGCAAGCTGGCGGAGACCATGGGTCTGGAGTTGGATGAGTCCAGGGCTCGGACAATTGCGTCCCGACTGTCCGGCATATTGGAAGTCCTGGACGCAATTCCCGACGAGCAACTCGATTCTGTCGAACCGGCCCACCGGTTCGAAGTTGGTCGGGAGTAGAGTCATGGCAGATCACGACCTCCACCTTATGACCATCGCCGAACTTGGTCGGCTGATCCAGTCCCGGCAGCTCTCCCCAGTCGAGTTGACACGTTCCTTATTAGAGCGTGTCGAACGTCTGAATCCCACACTGGGTGCGTACATTACCGTCATGTCAGAGACAGCCAATTCCGAGGCGGCAGCGGCGGAAGAAGAAATCAGCAGAGGCGCATACCGGGGACCAATGCACGGAATCCCGGTCGCAATCAAGGACATCATCTACACAGAGGGAGTCATTACCAGCGCAGGCTCGAGAGTCCTTGCCGACCACGTCCCCGATTACGACTCTACAATCGTCGAACGGCTGCGTGCATCTGGAGCCGTGCTTCTGGGCAAGTTGAACCTGAGTGAGTTCGCTGTTGGTGGAACCATCGACCACCCGTATGGGACTCCAAGGAATCCCTGGAATCTGGACCGTTCGGCTGGCGGATCAAGCAGTGGATCCGGAGTGGCTGTTGCGGGAGGGCTGTGTGCAGGTGCCCTTGGCTCGGACACTGGCGGATCGATCAGGGGGCCGAGCGCGTTCTGCGGAATCGTGGGGCTTCGTCCTACCTACGGTCGTGTGACTCGTCATGGTGTTGTGCCGATGAGCTGGAGCCTCGACACTGTCGGACCCATGACCCGGACGGTCGAGGACTGCGCCATCATGCTCCAGGCAATAGCGGGCCGGGATGAGCGCGATTCGTCATCGAGTTCCGAGCCGGTACCAGACTACGTGGACGCCCTGGCCGGCCGCACCGGGATAGTCAGGGTCGCCATCCCGCCGGATGCCTTCGAATACGAAGGACTGGATGCTGAAGTGCGGTCAGGTGTTATGTCAGCAGTGGACAGTCTCGCTGAACTGGGTGCTGACATTAACGAGGTCAGCCTGCCCGTTTCGGCCCAGAGTGGCGCTGTCTTTCTCGCAACCGCAGATGTCGACGCGGCAACCTTCCACCTGGACTGGCTGAAGACGCGCGGTGACCTGTATGACTGGAGCACTCGGACTCGCCTGGAATCTGCCGTCCTGACTCCGGCCACAACCTACCTCAGGGCCCAGAGGGCGAGGACACTCATTAAGAACGAAATGATGTCCGCACTCGAAGACCACGACGTCATAGTGCTGCCCGCCAGCCCGACACTGGCTCCGCCCATCGCGCAGTCCACCGGGTCGCCCGGCGGCTACTACCAGGGTAGACTCGATCTCGGCAGACGTCAGTACACCAGCCCTGCAGCCCTCGCAGGCCTGCCGGCGATTTCCGTGCCCTGCGGATTTTCGGACAGCGGACTCCCGGTCGGCGTCCAGCTAATCGGGCGCCCATTCGCCGAGGACGTCGTACTCAATGTTGCCCACAGGTACGAACAGGCCGCTGGCTGGAGCGAACGTCGCGCACCCGATCCCGAGTAAACTTTACCCGGTAAATAGTACGGGGTGTGGCGCAGCGGTAGCGCGCCTGTTTTGGGAACAGGAGGTCGGCGGTTCGATCCCGCCCACCCCGACCACTTAACGCTCTAACCTTCTCGGCCACATCTATGCGGGAACGTACTGACTCTTTCGACACATCGAGTTCATTTGACACTCGAGAGGAGCGTTCCCATGTGTCCTCTACTTTGAAGGTCAACGACTGGTGGAAGCGCCCATTCGACCTTCTCGTCCTGATCGCAGTCCATGTCACACTTGCCCCACTTTGGGCCGTTCTGTGGACAGTGATACCACTCGCAATATGGCTTCACGACCGCGGTCCAGTGTTCTACACACAGGAACGCCTGGGAAAGAACGGCCGCATATTCAGGGTTTACAAGTTCAGGTCGATGATCCCAGATGCCGAACGGCATACTGGCGCGGTTTGGGCCGAGGAAGACGACCCAAGGATCACCCCGATTGGCGCCTTCCTACGCAGTCGAGCCCTCGACGAACTGCCGCAGGTCATCAACATGTGGAAGGGTGACATCAGCCTGGTGGGACCCAGGGCCGAGCGGCCCGAACTATCGCAGGAATTCGAGACCAGTTATCCCGGCTTCGCAAGGCGCCTCATGGTGAGACCCGGCATGACCGGCCTCGCCCAGATCTACGGACGCTACTCCACACACCCGCGCAACAAGCTGCGATACGACATGCTCTACATCAGGAGAATGTCCCCCTGGCTGGACATTCGAATGCTGGTGTCGTCAGTCCTCCTCACGCTTCGCGCCCGCTGGCAGAGCGAACAGCGCTAGAGAGCCACCTCGCCCAGGCCAGTAAGCCTGAACGTCATTCCGGCGAAGGCAGGAATCCAGGAGTGTCGGTCCCTTATTTGTCGGCAGTCTTCAGAATCGGTGCGCGACCGCTGCGCGTAGCCCTGTCACTGCCTGCTCTCCAACTCCTCCTGCTGTTCGGAGATCCGAATAATCTCCCGCGTTCTGGGAGCCAGTTCCGCCGCCTCATCGATGTGCTCGCGGGCAGCTGCAAGGTAGTCGGGATTTCTGGTAGAGGCCACCTGGTAGAACTGCGCGGTCAGTGCTCTGATCCTCCAGTTCTGAGGTTCGTCGTCTAATCCCTCTTCCGCCGCAACTCCCACAGACTCAACTGCCAACGCGAAATCTTCGTCAGACATCTCCTGCGCGCCTTCAGTTGCCTGTGAAATCAGGATGATCCTCGGGTAGTTGCCCAGTCCGGGAAACTCGGAGACAGACCTCGTAAGCACTGCCTCCTTCTGCTCCCAGGTACCTTGTCCAACCGCGCCCTGGACCACACTCATCGCTGACGAAAACGGCATGAACGTATAGAACAGCAACAGGCCAGCCAGGACTGACACCACCAGTACCACAACTGCAACACCGATCGAGTTCCTGTGGATTTTCGCGATAGCAGCCAGTCCTAGTCGCCGATCGAGTCCTTCAGGGATCAACCTCGTCCCAGGTTCGGGGGGCTCGCCAGTCGAATCCTGAACTCTGAGCTCCCGCTCCTCTGAGATCAGGAATGCGACCAGCAGGGCAAACAGCAGTGTCGTAGTTGTCGTGTCGAACAGGAACAGGTTCTGGACGAAGTAGGCTGCGACCGTTGCACCAACTACAGCTATGAAGACCTGTTGCCATCCGCTTCTCCGTCGGAACGAAGCCAGCAGAACAGCCACCATCCCCAGCCATATCAGCAGGTACGTTGTGAGACCCAGCACTCCTTTTGTCGTAAGCTCCTCGAACACTTTGCTGTGCGCCTGATCGAAGCGCTCGTGAATGCCGGAGTCGACATCGAAGTACCGTCCCCACGCGATCAGGAAGTTCTCAGGCCCCCATCCAAGCACAGGCCGGTCCTGGAACGCTTCAAGTCCCGCCTGTACTGCAACCAGTCGCCCACGCGAGCTATTGTCGTCCAGGCCAATCGACGCCAGCCTCCTGAGTGTAGTGCTGGAATCCGTGAGCGGATCGAGCACGGTCGTGGTCTTCATCACCAGCACCAGTCCCACACCCAGTACCGCTGCGACAATCACGCCGAGCGCCGCCCACCGTATGACCTTCATATTCCCCAAGAACAGATAGACAACGCCAAACACGACTGCTCCCGCACCCATGCCGACGATCGCCCCCCTCGTCCCTGTCAGCCACAGCGCCCACAGGTTGATTACGACAGCAACAACCCACAACAGCCGAAGCCAGGTCGTCAGGTCCAATGACCAGCCTGCCTGCTCTTCCACCCTGCGCTGCCGGCGTCTGGTTGCGCGCCTCCTCACCTGGACACTCGGTTCGATCTCAGGCCTGACCAACGAGTGGACAATCAGTCCCACGCCAATCATCGCGTTCACCATCGTGTAAGCGCCCACGTACGTCGCGTTGCCCAGGGTCGACTCGATCCTCTGTGAAGACCCGAGGATGTCCATGCTGTAAACGTCGAAGTGGTGAGCCAGACCCAGGCCGGAGACGACTGCACCGATTGCCAGGTTGACCGTGAACAGCACCTGCCAGTCACGGATTGACCTGAAAACCGAACCGGCCATCATAACGAACACGAACCAGTGGGCAAGATCATATATGCCCTGCATCCGCTCGTACGTCGACCAGAGGCTCCTGGTGAAACTGACTCCTGTAAGTCCTGAAATCAGCGAGACAACCAGCCACGCGCCGAATGCGACCAGGATCCACGAACGAGATGGACGGTAGTCCGAGAAATAGAGGACGAGTATCAGCCAGAGAGCAAATGTAATCTCAATGATGACTCGAGCGTAAATCGCCTTCCCGACCACGTAGGGAAAGTATGTCGAAGTCGTAACTATCAGCGGCACGAGGAGTACCGCCATCAGCCCAAGGCGCACTGCCCATAGGAGCAGTCTCTGAATGTCGGAGGCGCTTATGGTACTGGTCTGCTGTTGTGTCATTTGGCAATAGACCTGACTGCGGTAGGCTGCGGCGATTATATGGACGCCTCGAATCTAAGGTCAACGAGCAAGACTGCATAACGCTTGCAACTCCACGGTCACAGGGTCAGAATACTTCCAGACTTGGCTTTGGGGGCTGTTCAACACATGAATTACGACACCATCATCGTGGGGGCCGGGTCAGCAGGATGCGTATTGGCTTCACGGCTAACCGAGGACCGGGACCGTTCAGTCCTGCTGCTCGAGGCAGGTCCCGACTACCCAGACTTTGACACCCTGCCGGACCACATCAAGTACGGTATTCATCCGTGGTACGAATCGTATGACCCTCTTGCCTATACCTGGGGCTACGAGGCCAGTGCAACTCCCGGACGAGAGCCGTTTACGCTTCCTCGGGGCAAGGTCATGGGTGGCTCCAGCGCTATCAACGGCCAGGTCTGGTTCAGGGGGATTCCTGAGGACTTCGAAGAGTGGGCTGCGGCAGGCAACGACGGCTGGAGCTTTCTGGACGTCCTGCCCTACTTCCGAAAGTCGGAGACCGACCTCGACTTCCCCGGAGACGACTTCCATGGTTCTGACGGTCCAATTCCAGTGCGCCGTTACCAGGAGGACGACCTTCTCCCCAGTCCACGGGCGTTTCTCGAAGCGTGCGTGGCAGCCGGATTCCCTCAAACTCACGACGTGAACCACCCAGAGTCCACCGGTGTGGGCTACTTCGCGTTCAACCGAATTGACGATGTCCGAATGAGTACAGCACTAACGTACCTCGACATGGCACGCAGCCGGCTCAACCTCACCATCCGCCCCAATGTGCTGGCCCACCGGATACTATTCGACGGGGGCCGCGCCGTTGGGGTAGAAGCCGAGTCAGGCGGAGAGATCTTTCGAGTCCATGCCGACAACGTGATCTTGAGTGGCGGAGCCATTAACTCGCCACATCTCCTCTTACTATCAGGTGTCGGCCCATCGGACCACCTGGCTGAGACCGGAATCCAGCCAGTTCACGAGCTACCCGGAGTCGGTCAGAACCTCCGGGACCACCCAGCGATATTCATGTCCTATGTGAGCCTGACCGAGCTACCGGACCGTCGCCCGGGGCTTCAGATAGGGATGAGGTACACCACTTCAGGGTCGCCATATCGAAACGACATGCAGATGCGCCCCCTCCAGATCCGAACTGAGCACATACCTGTGGACTTCGACCTCAGCCCCGGACACATCCCAACGGGATTCAGCATCGCCATGCAAAAAGCCCTGTCAGTTGGCGAGTTGCGCCTGACCAGTCCGAACCCCAACGACCAGCCGAACCTTGACTACCGTTACCTCACCGACCCATTTGACCTGGAACGAATGAGGAGCGCCGTCAGACTGTGCGCCGAGATATCCGCCATGCCAGAGTACGCCCCTGCCAACATGACGCGGCTCAACCCGACCGACGACATCCTTGCAAGCGACGATGCGCTTGACGCATGGCTGCTGGAAAACGTCGTCACCCAGCACCACTCGTCCGGGACCTGCAAGATGGGACCCGCGAGTGATCCAATGGCAGTTGTTGATCCAAACTGCCGTGTTCACGGGCTCGATGGTCTGATGGTTGTTGACGCATCGATCATGCCGGACGTAATCCGTGCCAACACCAACGCGACCACCATCATGATCGCGGAGAAGATCGCCTCTCAGATACGCTCGCGCTAGCGCACTTGTTTCAGGCACCACGATTCACTATTCTCAACTTGCATACTTGAGAATACGAGGGACTATCGTGGTAGAAGCGCCAACGCAAGTTGATCTGGACAAGCTCGTCTCGCTCTGTAAGCGGCGCGGCTTCATATTTCAGAGCAGCGAGATCTACGGAGGCATGGCAAGCACCTGGGACTACGGTCCACTGGGGGTCGAGCTGAAGAAGAACGTCAAGGACTCCTGGTGGCGCACCTTCGTGTGGAGCCGTGACGACATCGTCGGCCTGGACGCCTCGATCCTCATGCACCCGGACGTTTGGCGCGCAAGCGGTCACGTCGGAAGCTTCTCCGACCCTCTGGTCGAGTGCAAGTCATGTAATCAGAGGTTTAGGGAGGACCACCTGGACGGCCCTGATTGCCCCAACTGTGGCGGCGAACTCACAGAGCCGCGTCAATTCAACCTGATGTTCAGGACCTTTATTGGCCCTGTCGAAGACCAAGCGTCAGAGGCCTACCTCCGTCCTGAGACCGCCCAGGGAATCTTCGTCAACTTCGACAACGTGCTCACAGCAACGCGAAAGCGCCTCCCATTCGGTATCGCTCAGATCGGGAAGGCATTCAGGAACGAGATCACAACCGGCGGCTTCATATTCCGAACACGCGAATTCGAAGCCATGGAGATCGAGTACTTTGTAATGCCCGGGGAGGACGCGGAGCACCACGACAGGTGGATTAAAGATTGTCTCAGCTGGTACACCGACCTCGGCGTCAATCCCGAACGCCTCAGGCTGAGGGCGCATGACGCCGACGAACTCTCTCACTACTCGAAGGCCACCCACGACATCGAGTACCTCTATCCATGGGGCTGGGGCGAGATTCAGGGCATTGCCAACCGCACCGACTATGACCTCAAGGCCCACACTGCGGCCAGCGGCCAGAACCTCACGTACTTCGACCAGGAGAGTGGACAGCACATCGTTCCCTACGTGATCGAACCTGCCGCAGGTGTCGACAGGTCGGTGATGACATTCCTGGTAGACGCCTATACCGAAGAGCAGGTCGAATCTGCGTCCGGCAAGTTAGAGACACGCACGCTACTGAAGCTCCATCCAGAGATCGCACCTGTGAAGGTCGCAATCCTCCCACTTTCGAGAAACGAACGCCTCACCCCCACTGCTCGCGAGGTGTTTGAGACCGTACAACGTTCGGGACGTATCGCTGGCTTCGTTCAGTACGATGACACGCAGAGCATCGGGCGGCGGTATCGCCGCCAGGACGAGATAGGCACTCCGCTGTGTGTGACCGTTGACTTCGACACTATCGACGACCGGGCAGTCACGATTCGCAACAGGGATAACATGACCCAGGAACGAGTCCCGATCGAGAAACTCCCGGACGAACTCTCACGGAGCCTGGCCGAATTCTAGGCTGTCAACCTGCCAGAAACCAGCGGGCGACAATTGCGCGTACATATGTACAGACCTCGACTCGTAGAGCAAGGCGCAAACTGTGAGGGTATGTTCCACGGCATCAAGATGCACGATAGCTTGTCAATGAGGGGTATCGTACTAATCTCAACGATGGCGCTCCTGGTTTTCTCCGTGCTCTCGTGCTCCTCTGAGGAATCACCACCTACTGAACCGGAGCAGGCATCCGACTCCGGTGAAACCCTGGACAAGGCCCCCGACTTCGAGCTCGTCCTGTTCGGAAACGAGGACCACGAAGCCGGAGAGACAATTAAGCTCTCTGACTACGCCGGCGGCCCTGTGGTTCTCAACTTCTGGTTCCCGTCGTGTCCACCATGTGTCGCCGAAATGCCTGACTTCGAGACCGCCTACCAGGAATTCAAGGAAGACGGCGTAGAATTCATCGGGGTCCAGCTCGTGGGCCTGGACTCTGTGGACGATGGCCAGAAGTTCGTCGACAAGATCGGCGTCAACTACAGTCTGGGCCCTGACAAGATCGGCGACAAGATTGGTGATATCGTCATGGAGTACAGGATCTCGGGATTTCCTACAACGGTGCTCATCGATAGGGACGGCAACATCCACAGGCGATGGTCAGGAGCGCTGGACCTCGAAAAGCTCCAGGAGTTGATCCGCGAGATCATGTAGAGCCCATCGCCGGTCCTGGGGGGACGGCTCCACGTTCCTGCCCCGGTGTTACAATTATCCGACGAAGCTCGGAGCGGACAGTTGAGCTATAACGAAGCGTTCCTGCTCGTCGTCAGATGGGTACACCTGACAGCGTCTGTGGCATGGGTAGGAGGCAGCATCTTCTACCTGTTTGTGTTAAGACCCGCCCTGCGACGCTCGCCAGACTCCGGCCGGGAAGTGAACCGATACACCGCTGCTGAGTTCAAAGTGCTGGTCGATGTCTGCTTCTTTCTCCTGGTAGTGACAGGCATCAGCCTGACGTTCGACCGCCTCAGCCAGGGTGTAACGGGCACGTCCTATGTGATCGTACTCGCGGTAAAGGTCGTATTGAGTATCTGGATGTTCGTTCTAGCGTCCAGGCGAAGGCGACGCACATTGCTGTCCGAAGCATACCGCGAACCTGAAGAGAGACCGCAGAGCCTGCTTCACCGGGGGCTGAGGGCGATTTCAGGATATAACACGATAATTATTCTCGGTGTGACAGTCTTCTTGCTCGCCGACCTTCTGAAGGTCATGTATGAGATGGCCCTTCGCTGACTTCAAGGAGCGACAGATATGCGAATGACACTGATGGAAATCCTGGTATGTCCCATGTGCCGGGGCGATCTGGATCTTACGGTCACCAAGCAGGATGGAGACGAGATCGTTTCGGGTAGTCTACGCTGTAAGGATTGTCAGGAAGAGTATCCCATAGAAGATACGATCCCTAACATGCTACCGCCATCGCTTCGCGGATGACCTTCCCCCAAACGGCTAACTATCGTCAGTTCTGAAATCCCGCGTAGAGCTTGCTCTCAGAGAGGTCGACGACCTGGTATGGCACTCCCGACTGGGAAACGGTACTCTCCCCCTCGGAAGTGACCAGAAGTGTCCCACCATCGGCGATCGACCGTCCGTGGGACATGATCATCGACCCGGCCACGAAGCTCATTGCTGGAGCACTTCGGTCTGGATCCAGAACGGTGATGTCCGCGTCGGCTCCGGGTGTAAAGTGGCCCTTGTTCAGCAGTCCCATCATCCTCGACGGTTTCCAGGACAGCTTCTCAGCCATCTCGAGTGGGGTCATTGCACCGAACTCAACCAGCGCCATCGTGCTCTGAATTGCAACGTTCCTCGGATGAGACCCACCGTCGGTACTCACAGCATCGACAGTGAACTCGCCATCGTCCCCCTTGGAGGTAGTGAGTGTGAATGCCGAAGACGGGACGTTCACCGGGAAGCTCATGCCCACGTTGCTGTCTGATTCGTCGAATAGCTTCAGCGCTTCCTGTCGTCTGGCATAGTAGATGTCGCCTTCCGACTGCGCCACCACCGCGCCATAGCCGTCCATGATTGCCTGCCGCAGACCCTCTCGGGTCGTCTCATAGCCCCGAAGCCTCAGACAGTTGCGAGGGACATCAGCAATAACGTATCCCTTCTCGTCGCATCTCCCACTAGTGCCATTCTGGACGGCGTGATACACCTCTGATACAAGCTGGTCACTCATGCCCTCGAGAATCTCAAGGGCCTCGACGCACTCAGCGGCTGCGTCGTCGATCACTCCCCTGCAATAGCTATTAACGTGGCAGACGTGCAGTCTGCCCTTGCCAACGAGATCAGGGACTTCGCGAAGACCCTCGAGCTGACTCCCTGTCTCGGTCGTGCCCAGGTGAAATGCGATGTAGGCCCTCTGTGCATTTGCCTCGGCTATTACAGTTGCCGTCTGTTCCGGCGAAAACGGGTGATAGCCACCGAGAATCTTCAGACCGTAGCAGCCCTGCCGAAGCGCGCCCGTTACTATGTCGCGCATCGCCGAGGCGGAGAGGCTACCGCTCGGAATTGTAAGTCCAGGAATCAGCGCGAAGTTGCCGGCGACATTCAGGCCTGCTCCTCGCCTCTTGATCCCATCGATAAGTGACGGCCCGGTTCCGCCCATGTCCAGGACCGTCGTGGTACCTGCACGCGCCAGCATTCCATATCCCAATGCAGGGTCCCAGTTCCGTGACAGCCCGGCTACATGGGCGTGCGTATCGATCTGCCCCGGCATGACCCAGAGGCCTGAGACGTCCACGACTTCATCCGCATTCCCAGGATCTAAATCAGCCTCTACTCGCTCGACCACACCGTGGCGCACCGCAAGATCAACCTCGTCCTCCAAGGAGTTCTTGGGATCGAGGACTGTTCCCCCCTTGAGTAGCAGGTCGTATCGAGCCATGGGTCTCCCAGAAGCGCGCAGTCGAATTCGGACGTTGATGAGTCAGCGCGTATAGTACACTATGCGCCATCCCAAGCCGAAAGAGAGGTCGTGTACTGATGAAGCTAGGAGTGGTATTCCCGCAAACAGAGATTGGAAGTGACCCCGGTGGAGTGCGAGCGTACGCCGAGGCCGCCGAGGAGTTGGGCTACAACCACATTATCGTGTTCGACCACGTGCTCGGTGCGAACGCCGAATCGAGGCCGGGATGGAGCGGGGCCTATCGGCACACCGACGCCTTCCACGAGCCCTTCGTCCTCTACGGTTTCCTCGCCGCCGTAACAAGCAGCGTTGAGCTCGTAACTGCGGTCATCATCCTGCCGCAGCGCCAGACCGCTCTCGTCGCCAAGCAGGCTGCGGCTGTAGACGTCTTAAGCGAGGGACGACTGAGACTGGGCATTGGCGTAGGCTGGAACCCGGTGGAGTACGAGGCTCTTGGCGAGAACTTCCATGATCGAGGCCGGCGCTCCGAAGAGCAGATCGACCTGATGCGCAAACTCTGGACGAACGACCTCATTTCTTACGAAGGCAGATGGCACAAGGTCACCGACGCCGGTCTCAATCCTCTGCCAGTACAGCAGCCGATCCCCGTCTGGTTCGGTGGGGCCGCTCCTCAGACCATCAGGCGTGTAGCCACTATAGGCGACGGCTGGTTCCCACTTTTCCGCCCTGACGACAACGGCCGCGAGCTGATTGCAAGCATGAGGGAACAGGCCTCAGAAGCTGGGCGCGATCCGTCCTCCATCGGCATCGAGAGCTGGGTGTCCATAAGAAACTCTTCAGAAGACGACCAGCGCCAGTTGATCGAAACGTGGGATGAACTCGACGCCACTCACATCTCTGTAAATACGATGAACGCCGGCATCGACTCCGTGGATGGGCACATCGAAGCGATCCGCAGGTTCAAGGAGATGGCTGAGGGATAGAAAGCTTACTCCGGGGCCTTAATTGAATCTGGAGTGGCCGCGAGCCGGCCGAAATCAGCCAGCCGGGGCAGGGGCTGCGGGAGTATCGAAGACGTCCGCGAAGTTCTCGCCCTCTATCGTCTCGTTTTCGAGAAGATACTCGGAAATTCTTTCCAGGTTGGGCTTGTACTCTTTGAGGAGACGCATGGCCGTTTCGTACGCGCCACCGATCAGGCTCTGGACCTCGTCGTCGATCTGCTCTGCGATGCTGTCCGAGTAGTCCCTCTGCTCGGATATCTCACGTCCCAGGAACACGAGTTCGTCGCGCTTGCCGAATGTGCGAGGCCCGAGCTTCTTGCTCATCCCAAAACGAGTGACCATTGTGCGGGCGATGTTCGTCGCCTGCTCCAGGTCGTTGCTCGCGCCCGTGGTGACCTCTCCAAAGATGAGCTCTTCAGCTGCCCGCCCTCCCATCGCCATGGCAAGTCGCGCTTCGAGCTGATCGCTCGTGACGAGGTTTCTGTCCTCTTCGGGCATGGTCTTCGTGTAACCGCCAGCCTGGCCGCGTGCGATGATCGTCACCTTGGCGACGGGATCAGCATCGGGCAGGACGTGGGCTACCAGGGCATGACCTGCCTCGTGGTAGGCGGTGACTTCCTTCTCGTGTTCACTGATAACGCGGCTCCGTCGCTCGGGTCCAGCTGTCACCCTGTCGATACTCTCTGAGAACTCGTCCGGACCTATGAGCTTCTTTGTGCGTCGGGCAGCGAGAATGGCTGCCTCGTTCACAAGGTTCGCAAGTTCGGCGCCACTGAATCCAACTGTCTGGCGTGCCACC